>CAZUXO010000105.1:0-3023 GCA_964624325.1 uncultured Dehalococcoidales bacterium | reverse complement strand
CAGCGCATCCCAGGTGTCCTGAGCTTTGAACAGGGTCTGATTTGGATAGTAGAGGAAGCCAACGCTACCGCCGGTGCGTTGTGTGATCAGATTGCCGAGCGCTTTCATCATTTTGTCGCGGGAATCATCTACGGCAAATTGGTGCGTAACTTTATAGGTAATGCGAGGATCGGCAGCTGCTGCAGCATCGACTTTCCCCGTTGCTGCGGTCGTACCTGCTGAGGTGGAAGCCCCTGTATTGTTACTGTTGCCGCCGCAACTGGATAAAAACCCTGTTGCGCCTAACGCGAGACCGCCGGCCACAACACAAGCATCCCGCAGGAATTCTCTGCGTGACAACTCGTTGAATTTATTTGACTCTTCCATGATTCTATCCTCCATCTAATTTGTTAACATGAAACGTAGTTTAAAGGCAGCAACGCATGGGATAGAGTTTCTCTAAATCACCCCAAAATCATTCTAAGCACAGCCCCTGGCTATAAGGGGGAAGTCTAAGATAAAAAGGCGCTCTTCCTTCTGGGAGATAAATATTTAGGCGAGAATATCATATACAATCATCTTTAGTCAAATTGGTATAATCCCACGCCGTTTTGTTGAAGAGAATTCTTTGCGGCAAGGCTCAGCCAAGACTTCAAATTCTTGTCCCTATAGCGAGCAGTTTTGCGATTACATCGCAATCGCCTCGCTTACATATCTACGCGTAGAATAATATCGATTTGACTTGAAACTCGCATACGATTATAGTAACAACGTATTTAAATTTCCATAAGTCGCCAAAAGCCGTTTGTTCATTCTTAAACTTACAGTAGAACTATTTTCCGCGTTGTTGTAACATATCTGTTGGTAATTCACGCGCCTTTTCCAGTCATCGCTGTTTTGATAAAAGAAAGGAGGGGGATTGAAAACCCAACTACTCACCGGCCTGGTGGCAACATTGCTAGTCGTATCTGTTGGCTGTGGCGGGGGTGCAAATGCCGGGGAAGTTCCATCGCCGTCAGAATTGGCCAAGCAGGGCTTTGTCTTACCCGAAATCCCGCGCATTTCAGCTGAGGACCTTTTCGTAATCTATGATAACAAAGACCCGTTGACTCTGGTGGATGTACGCCCCAAAGAGCTTTTTGATTCCGGTTATATTCCCGGCACTCGCAATATTTCTAATCTGCCGGAGGATGAGTCAACTATTAAACTTAAAACCTTGCTGGATAGTGTTGCTAAGGATAAGTTAGTCGTCTTGTATTGTGACTGACCGGATGACGGTGAAGCTGCCCGTGCGGCAGACAGGATGTTCAAGGCCGGATACGATACATATAACATCAAGGTTTTATACGGGGGCTACTTCCGGTGGCTTGAACTGGGATACCCGACCAGGTAGTGACGCTGTTTGAGAGGGGATAACAAGATGGATAAACTCAAGCGTTTTATTAAAAGTGACAAGCTGACCTTTGTTTTTCGCCTGCTGGTCGGCGGCATGGTTTTATACGCCGAAGCACCCAAACTGGCAGATGTTTACAAATTGTCCGTCGTTGGCGTTTATAAGTACAATTTCCCTCTCTTTCCCATGCACATGGTGATATTTGGCCAGACGGTCAACATAGCGCAGATATTCGGTACCATCGGGCCTTACCTGGGAGTTCTTATCGGACTGGGGCTGATATTCGGCGTTTTCACCCGACTTTCGGCCATCGGTTGGGCCTTGATGTGCCTAATGTTTATCATCATGAAGTTGACCTATCTTTCAGCTCATAATTGGGTAGCTATTGATTGTGGCTGCTTCTCCAGCGGGCCCCTGGGCAAATTGGTTATGACTCAGACTATCTGGATTGACATCTTTTCTATCCCTTTGAGCCTGCAGATTGCTCTGGCTAATCCCGAAAGGAAGTTTATGGTGTTTTGGTCGGTCCTGCCTGAACAACTGAGGAACAGCTGGCTGCGTAAAATTTGGTAAAGGATGCATAAATAATAGCCGGATTGCAAGGTATTGGTAGCACTCGACAAAACCCAGTCTGGAGTGATATCATAAATAGTTTTGTAATCACGCTGTCATTTTTTATGGCGTCCATGCTGCAGCGTAATGTAATCGGTTTAGCCTCCTGACTAAAAACTGGTGAATACCAAGAATAACTCTGCGCCTGTGTTTTCAGACTAATCTAATATTGAAAAATATCAAAGGAAGGAGATTCAAAGTGGATAACGAAAAAAAGAAAACGCCCGGTATTTCCCGAAGGGACTTCCTTAAAGATGCGGGCCTAATCGCCGGCGGTGCCGCACTAGGCACGAGTGGTCTGCTAGCCGGTTGTGCCGGCAAAGCAGACACCAAAGCATCGATTACGGTATATGATATCAACGGCGCTCACGAAATCATAGCTCTACTGGTACAACGCCTGGGGGATTTGAATGGAAAGACTATTGCTGGCCTGGCGGCTGATCCTACCAAGTGGCAGACCATGCGCACGTTCCCCTATATTTTCGATCAAATCAAACTGAAATATCCCGGAGTAACCATCATTCCGCATACGACTTTCACCATGGGCACGGGCATTAATGATGACGGCGTAGCCCAATCGGTGAAGAACCGGAAGGCAGATGCCTGCATCGTTGGCAACGCTGGCTGAGGCACCTGCGCAACAGCCTGCGGCGGCGCCGCAGCAAGATTGGAAAAACTAGGGATTGTCACCGCGATAATTCAGCGCGATGCTCTTATGCCTGCTACTTTGAATGCCTGGGTAGGGCAGGGTTTACCACCCGAGGTGCCCTGGCTTATCGTACCCCTTACTCTGATGCTGGTTGACAGCGATGTACCCGGACTGCTGGGTCCAAAAATAAATGAATTAATAAGTTATTTGACTACCTGGAAAACCAAAGAGACCTACACCGTAGGTCAGGTAAATATGCGTCCGCCACTGACTATCACCGGCTCGACTTATCCGGCTGCCTACCAGAACCTGCAGTATGCCCTGGTGTCCCGCAACTGGAGCGATGGCTTGCCGGTAAACCCGGCTACCAAAGAGGCTGTCGACTGGATA
>CAZUXO010000104.1:0-8868 GCA_964624325.1 uncultured Dehalococcoidales bacterium | reverse complement strand
CCCTGTAACCCCCGGATATTTTGACATTCAATCTCACTACAGCTGGTTCTACGTTGGCTATTGTTTCTACCCAATGCCTTTCGTTCGCTTGTAAAACTGATACATTGGCTTGAACACTATCAACTTGGTTTCCAAGAGTTTCAAGCTGGCTATTGACGGAAAAGATATCAGCACTGATGGTATTGATACCATCATTAACAACGGAAACATATGAACTATATTTCGACAGATTATATTCTATTCCTGAAACGTCCCTTTGAATATTGTCGATACCCTGATTAGCAGAATCAATCGCCGCCAACAAGGTATTAACCTGTCTGGTGTTCTGCCCTGTTCGACTATTGGCATTAATACTCAAAACAATATTACCTGCCAGCATAAATACAACTATCATCGCGATGGCAATTGATATTGAGGATCTAGGCACCCTGTAATAGTGGGTCCCATTATTGGCGGGCTCATTATGCTGGTGCACGGAAACGCCGCCAGCCCCACAGAAACCACAGATCTTATCTGTTTTGCCAAACTTGGAACCACAATTTCTACAAGATTTCATTAATGTCACCTACTACTACGTATTGCCGGTGAAAATTAGGGGCTGCGTGCCCTGACAAAACAGGCAAGTAAAAGAAGAGTGATCGGGTTGGTGTCGTGACGAGTGCAGTTTAACTCAACTGAACGTCATTTACAACCGCCTCCTGCCAACAGCACCTCCTCCCAACGGGTGTTCCAATTATAATTTATCTTACACACTCCGAATTACATTGTAATTAAGTTCTGATTTTAAGATCCATCAGAATGGCCATAGCGCCAAAAACACCAAACCACGCCAAAATATACTCCCCGAACCGTGTATCAAAAGCCAGCCAATTCAGATACGATGATCATCAGGCAACTTAATTGCCTGGATTGTCTGGATCGTATGGAGCGAGGACCACTACGGTACCTTAAAGGACGTTACATCCCCGGAAACCAATAAAACAAGCCACCGCCGTTAGTTAAATGAAAAACAATCCCTTGCAGATGTGAACTGTTTCCTGGCGGAGGTTGGTCATGATTAAAGGAAATACGCATAGATAGTTGCCTATCTGTAATATATTGTAGTATAAATACAGGTATATTTAACAATAACGGCACCGTACCGGAAAAACATTATAATGGCAATTTCTAAAAAAATTACGGCTGAAAACCAGCGGGTGATGAGGGGGGGATCCAGTTTTTCACCGTCATTACTGGCCGGTGTCATTATCGCTGGCTTGTTCCTAATAGCTCTTTACTTACGAATTTATTTACCATATGATCGTATTTTTGGTGAAACCGGGATTAAGCTCGTTGACTCTGACTCATATTATCATCTGCGCCTTGTGGAAAATCTTCTCAGCAACTCATTCCATCGAATTACGTTTGACCCATACACATATTTTCCTCACGGAAGTTCTGTATCTTGGCCGATATTCTTTGACTGGTTACTGGCCGGTATCATCTGGCTTATCGGCCTAGGCTCACCGAGCCAGAATGTCATAAATGTGGTGGGAGTTTGCTTCCCGGCGGTACTGGGTTCTCTCATGGTGGTCCCGGTGTATTTTATCGGAAAGGTGCTTTTTAACCGCTGGGTTGGTGTCATTTCCGCGGGTTTGGTTGCCATTATGCCCTCAGGACTCCTGCTCCGATCAAGATTGGGTGATATTGACCACCATGTGGCTGAATCGTTATTTGTATCCGTTATTGTTCTATTTCTAAGTCTGACAATTCAAGCCAGCAGAAATCAAGCATTGACTTTGGCGCGTCTGAAGACGAAAGACTGGAAACACATCAGCAAACCCCTGGTATACAGCTTGCTGGTCGGAATTTTTGTTGGCATTTACTTGCTCACCTGGGTGGGGGGCTTATTCTTTGTATTATGCATCTTCCTGCTTTTTATCATATTGTCGGTAATCGAGCATTTAAGAGGCGGCTATACAGATTACATCGCCATAATCGCGTTTGTGTCAATGGCTACCTGCACGGTTATCGCTTTACCTCTCCTCCCCAAATCATGGTTGAGCCCTCTGTATATTCCATCTTTTGCTATTGCCATGCTTGCTCCGCTCGCACTATGTATATTATCAAACTGGATGAACAAGAAGGGAATTGCCAAAGCATATTTTTTACTTGCATTGCTGGGGTTTGGCTCAATATTTTTGGCCCTGTTTTATGCCATCAGCCCGTCAACTTTCGAGTCTATACTAAGGCAGTTCAATTTTTTGTGGCGAACAGGAGCGGCTTTATCCATTTCCGAAGTACAGCCCATATTATTTAACCAGGGGCATTTTAGCCTTGAGACGGTCTGGTCTAACTTTACAACAGGGTGCTTCCTTAGCGTTATTGCCCTCGGTTTACTGATTCACGCCAGCATCAAGCAGGTAGAACCCGAGAAGATTTTATTTTTGGTCTGGACGACGTTCATGCTGGTTGCTACTTTAGCCCAGCGTCGTTTCGGATATTACTTTGCCGTGAATGTGGCATTGCTGAGCGGATATGCCGCATGGAATATTCTGCGACTGGTAGGTTTCCGGGAAAACGGCATACCAATAAAAGTACCCGATAAAACCGATAGAAAACAACGAAAACGGGGATTTGGCATTCAATCTAATCCCCTATACAAAGCTGTAGGAATAGCTTTGGTCTTTTTTATCGTCATTTATCCCAATATAAAGCCTGCAGTAAGCCTGGCCAAGTCGGCGACCAATATTGAAAATGACGCCTGGTACAGCGCTTTGATATGGCTCAAAGAGCACTCCCCGGAGCCATTCGGCAATCCTGATTTCTACTACGACAATTATACTGCCCCACCGAGAGGACAGAATTACGCTTATCCTGATACCGCGTACGGGGTAATAGCACCGTGGTCAAAAGGGCATGAAATCACTTGGTTATCCCACCGGCTACCAGTCGCAAATCCGTTTCAACAGGGGGCCAAGGCGATAGGAGAATATTTTGGCTCCCAAGATGAAACTTCCGGAAACCTGCTGATGGATGAATTGCGAGCCACATACGTGATGGTGGACAGGGGCATGACTACAAGCAGGTTTTACAGCACGATTGCTTACGGCAACAACAAGTCTACCGATTTCTATGAGAATTATTCTCAGTTAAAAGACGGTAAATTGAGCAGTTTCACCTTTTATTATCCTAAATACTACCACTCAATGGTCGTCAGGCTTTTTTCGTTTGACGGGTTGGAAGTAACGCCCCAGGAGTGCAGGGTGATCTCTTACGAAGAAAAACAAAATACAGATGGTTCAACATACAAACAACTCGTGAATATGTATAAATTCACGAGTTATGAAGAAGCCAGCGGCTTTATAGCCAAACAGAAATCAGGCAATTACAGGATAGGAAATACTGATGCCACTAAAAGCCCTTTGTACCTGCCCAAACTAGACCATTACAAAATGATTTATCGCTACAATATCGATGGTGCCCCTGAGCTAAAGATATTTTACTACAATAAATAGTCATTCCTTATGCCTGGTAACATCTTTACTCTACGAACTATTGCAGGTATTATGTATCGTTATGTTTTGTAGCCTTAACCGCGATGAACTGAGCCGTTAAGTATTTTGTTTTCCTGTTCTCAAGGCCATCAAAATAGTCAAATAGTTTTCTGGACCAAACACCATGCTTTTGGGGGGAAACACCCCGGAATACAGCCACCATCAATTTCGCAAAAAAGCGCGGGTTATGCACGATGGCGGTAGCCTCTTCTATTTGCATGCCTGCTTGGGATAAAGCTGTTTGCAACTCTTTCATAGAATACGTCTTTCCTATATAAAACGGTGATAAATGCAGTAAGATCCAAAGCCGGAAAAGCGGTTCGCTGATATTATTCTTGTTATCCATCGTAATTACCAGTGTCCCACCCGGTTTTAAAACCCGCACCAGTTCTTTCAATGCTACCGCAATGTCGCTCTTCTGTTTGAAGTGGTCGAGGGTAGAATCAGAGATGATGAGGTCAAAAGTATTATTGTCAAAGCATAAACTTCTTACATCACAAGTGGTAAATGAAAACGCGCGGTCGGGTGCCAACCTCGCTGCATTTTCACCGGCTTTTGTGCAAATATCTTCGGATATATCGATCCCCGTGACGTAATTGCCGCCCTTGATTATTGTCCACAAGAAAGAACGGTTGGGGCAGACTGCCTCGGCAAACAGGTCAGTTTTGAGTATTGAGTCGGTGCTATTTATCGACACCCATCTGCTAAGCAAATTCAAATGGGCACATCGATAGTGTTCGGCCGTGAGCTCATCGAAGTTATGGTTAAGGGGGGTGCCATCTGCCACCGCGTCCCAATACTTATAATCGTATTTCAATCCAACTCCTGCAACAACGGCTATATTTCATCTTTCCCGAATACCCAGACCGTCATGGTCGAGGGGTGTAGTCCCACGCGAGGAGGACCAAGCAAAGTTAGCATATGTTATTCCTTCGACCTTAGAGTTGTGGGAAGTTCATTATCTGAACTTACTCCGATTTCCATGGAGCGAGTAAGGATGCGACAACATTTATCACCGGCGTAATGACCAGGCTTATCGTGGCAATCAGGATAATTGCCACGTAAATCCTTTCAACCCGTAGCGTGATCCAGGCTAACCATAGCATGGCACCAAGCCCTTTGGAAGCCATGGTTATCTCAATCACCACAACCATCGTTAGAGAAATCCCAACCGCCATACGTATCCCGGCAAAAGTGAGGGGTAAACTGCCTGGTAGTATTACTTTTGTGAACAAATTGAACTTGTTGGCCCCGTAGTTTTTTGCCACATCAAAATACGTGGGGCTGATATTGACCACCCCAGCAATGCAATTGATTAGAACGGGGAAAAATGCGCTCAGAGCGATTACCAAGATCATTGTCTGCTCACCAATGCCAATCAATAGCATAATTAACGGCAAAATGGCGACTTTGGGGATGGGATAAACAACCGTGACTAAGGGATCTAATAGCAACCTGAGCGTTTTAGACCATCCCATCAGCAAGCCAACCAGAATGCCTGCAACTGTGCCAATAGAGAAGCCTACAAATAATCTTAAGAGAGTAATCGATAGGTGAGCCTGAAGCTCGCCCTTGTTAATCATATCTAGAGTTGTTCTGAAAATTGCCGCAGGGGCCGGTAAGAACACGGAATTTAACCAGCCCAGGCCAACGGAAACCTGCCAGATTACAACGAAGAGCACTGCGCTTGATAAAGCAACCCAGGTTTCCCAATTCACCCGGCCAAATATTTTAGAATATTTACTCATTGAACGTTGATGTTTTCTCGACCTCTTCTCTAATATATTCCCATATTTCCTTTTTCAATTTAAGAAAACTGGCAGAATCCACACCATCGATGTCTCTTGGGCGAGGTAGCGCCACCTTCATCTCTACCTTAATTGTGGCCGGCCTGGCAGTAAATATGATGATCCTGTCAGCCAGCAATAATGCTTCGTCAATATCGTGAGTAACGTATATGACAGATTTTTGGTATTCCTGCGAGACTTCAACCAGCTTTTGCTGCGAAATATGCCTCATTTGGGCGTCTAAAGATGCAAACGGCTCATCCATAAGCAGTATTTCCGCGCGACTCACCAGAGCTCTCGCTAATCCCACACGCTGCTTCATCCCTAGTGAAAGACTATGTGGATAGTGTTTGATAAAACAATTTAATCCCAACTTGTCGATCAACGGGAGAGCCAGGCGGTATCTATCTGTTTTGGGTATTCCTTGCATCTCCAATCCGAAACAGATGTTATCCATGACATTCATCCACGGAAAAACACCCAACTCCTGAAACACCAGGGCAACTGATGGCCCTTCTTCTTGTTTCAGTCCCTCATATGTAATCTCTCCCGAAGTAGGCGGCAGCAAGCCCGCAATTATACGTAATAATGTTGTTTTGCCACAACCACTGGGACCCAGAAGGCAAAGAAACTCGCGCTCTTCTGTGCGCAGATTAATATTGTCCAGTGCGGTAATCTCTCCGGCCCGAGAGGTGTAAGTTTTAGAAACACCCTTGACATTAATCCTCAAAACTGTTTCTCCGCTGGTTACGCCTGCTTAATAGCCTTTGTAACCGAGCATCTTGGCAATTTTTAACTCAGGTAAAAAGCGGTAGTGCAACCCTTCGAACCTTTTCCTGGCGATGGGCGCGTAAACTTTTTCTACTAGAGAGATAAGGGGATAAGTATCGCCATGGGGGTTAAAAACCTCGGTTAGAAATACGCTACACAAAGTTATCATCTGAATCAATTTGAGATTCTCAGATGAAATCCAGGGGAAACCCAGTTCGCGGTTTATCCACCCATAAGGTATCCATTCTTCAAGTTTCTGAGGAGGCAACAAACCATATTGAGTGGAAATATCAAAAAGCTCTGTTGCAGGATAGGGCACAAATTTCTGGACACCGAGACTCGACCTGTGATTCTCACGAACAAGTCTGAGCATTAACGAAACGCTCGCTTCAAGATCTGATTTTGTCTCACCGGGAATCCCTGTAAGGAACAAGTAACGAATGTGCATATTATATTTGGATAGTCTTCGATTAACAGGAATTACCTCAGATATATCAATTTGTTTTCGAATTAAATCAGCAATTCTCTGGGAACCAGACTCAATGCCGATGACCAGACTCAGACAGTGACTTTGCTCAATTAAGCTCAGGTAATCATGATCAAAACGGACGATAGTGTCTAGCCTGATATCTCCTTTTCCCCAGACTAAATTTGAATTTTGTTTTACAATTCCTTCTAGAATTTCATGTGCGCGACTTGGATGAGTGAAAAAGTTATCGTCACGAAATAGCAATCCGGAGATTTTATATTTTTCAACCAGCTCCTTGATACGTAATAGTGTCTGCTCGGGGGTTAGGCTTCTCCATTTTTGGCGATGAAATCTGGTGTTGTAGCAGAAAGCGCAACCAAAAGCGCAACCACGGCTCGTTTCGATGGGGAGACAATCGTGTCCACCAATTGTTGAAGCGTACCTCTTGAGGTTAACAAGATGATAAGAGGGTAACGGCTGGAGATTCAGATTTATATAAGGCCGTATTTGGTTTTCTTTAATTATGCCCCCGGTTTTCCACCATATACCTTTTATGTCGGCTATCGACCGCCTGGCAGCCAAGGCGTTGACCAGTTCTAAAAAGGTTTCCTCCCCTTCTTCCTGTACAACAATATCAACATTCTCATTTTCCAGAGTTTGTCTTGGTAGCAGCGTTGCATGTATACCGCCCCAAACAACCGGCACATCGCTATTGCGCTTTACTACCTCCGATGCTTTTAAGGCACCGGCAATCTGCGGTCCGGTCATTGCCGTAATTCCGACACAAACCGGTCGGGCCTTCAGCTCAGCCTGTAGAATTTGTTCCCAATCAGGTTCTAGCCTCTGGTCTATTATGTGTACCTTATAACCGGCAATATCCAGAGGGGTTGCCACCGCCAGCAATCCCTCGGGCAAAGATACATTCCCTGTTTTATTTTTCAGGACACGCCCGATTTTCCCTTTTGGTTGAACTAATATGACGTCCAGTATTCTCCCCCTAAGTCTTGGGTTTTACAATCTTGGTAGCGTATTCAAGATATGTTGTATCGGTCAGGTCGCTGATAGCAGCTACTTTGTCAATCAGGTTGTTTTCTTTATAAAAATTTTGCCATTCTATCACATCTGTTGTTATTATCCTGCCGTCGGCGTATATCGGGGTCCAATATGCCTCGTTCAGGGCCGCTTCATCCATCTCCAGATACTTGCCGATGACTTCCATGTTTCTGGCAGTCTTCCCCAAATTGTATTGCTGCACTCCCTGTAGATAGGCAACCATGAATTTCTTGCCAATTTCGGGGTTGTTTTCCAGTAAGCTTGGCCCATAGGCTACAAATCCGGATTGGAAACCGGGCATTATCCTGTTTAGGGAATCAAGGATGACCGTGTACCCCAGCGAAACCCCTCGCTGTAGCTCGGGGGGGCCCATGGTGGAAGCCTCTAAGGCGTGGGTTTCGAAAGCGACAAGAGCATTCTTTGAAGTTTCCGTAGCTACTTGTACGTCGTTCAAGGTTAAATTAGCCGTAGCAAGAATTTTGGACAATGCAAAATGGCTGATAGAACCGACTGACAAAATGGCGATTTTTCTTCCCTTGAGTTTTGCGACGGTGTTTAATTCTCCGCTGTCATAAAGATCTTTGCGCACCACTAACGCCGCAGACACCCCGTCGCCGGAATTATATTCTCTGCCCGCAACAATTTTGATATTCAAACCCTGGGTTACGCCGTTAATAAAGCTAGGCGTCATAGTTGCACCGTATACGTCGAGCTGCCCTTGCGCGAGGAGTGGGGCAAGTTGTGCACTTGAAGTAAATTTAACAAATTCGACTTCAATACCTTGTTTTGCGAAGTAGCCTTCTTCATACGCAAGATAAAATGGAGAGGCGCTCATAAAAGGGAGGAGCCCCACTTTTAAGTGGATTATTTCAATCGGCTGTGATTTACAGCTAGGAATAACCATCATGAAAATTACGAGAAAACTCATAATAATGGGAGTGATATTTACCTTTAATCGTCCTAGGATTCGATGTTGGAAGGCTTTTTGATTTAGCATTGTTTGAACAACTCCTCCTTTTTGCAGAGTGTTGTGTCATGGTACTTTAGTTTGTTGAAGATGTAAAGGCATAACCTTGCCACAGGACGAAATTGGGGTAGACCGTACAACTTGCAGCGCTTCTGCCTGTGACCAGATTCCGCTGGCTAGTTTCCCACCTTGGACGCCGTGCTGCAATTCAACGAGCACTGTCTTTATAAGGACCCTTTCATCGATTTGACCGACTTCAGGGGCAACAGCAAGAATAAGACCGAC
>CAZUXO010000103.1:0-9516 GCA_964624325.1 uncultured Dehalococcoidales bacterium | reverse complement strand
CATAATCCAGAGCTTCCTCGCGGGTGTTTACTTCCCCAGCAGCCTGAGCTTCACGAAGTTCTTCCAGCATCTCACCCAAAAGGCGGCCTGGTGCGAGATGCAGTTCGTTCCGCAGGTCGTGGCCGTCCAATAGCTTGATGGGTGCGACTGCCTGAGGGGATTTATCATGTGTTGCAATAAGGTGCGCCACAACCCCGACGTGCCATTCCCAGTTTTCGTTTTCCAGATTGGGGCCACGCGTTGCCAGGTGGTCAGCCAGACTGAAATAAAGTGTGGCGTACGCAGCTTCTTCCAGGTCTCTGAAGTAGCGGTAAGCAGCTCGTTTCGTAGGAGGTGCCTCGTTTTCCGTCATCTGTACCGGGCGCAGGTGATAGCGCACGACTGCTTCAACGAACTTAATCTCGCGGTTGCTGAAACGCAGTCTTTCTAGTATGGAGATGGCAATGGCCGCGCCTTCCTGTGGGTGTCCGTAAAAACGTACCTTGCCAAATTCGTTGACGATGCGTGTCTGAGGCTTGGCGATATCATGCAGCAGTGCGGCCAGCTTGGTAAGCGTTTGGCGGGTGGCTAATGGGCTTATCTTAGTGTCAAAATAACTCACAAGGGTTTCATCCCACGGTATTCTGGTGAGGACGCTCAGGTCTGAGAATTCCCATCCGCTTGTATGTAGGATGAAATCCAGAGCTGAAATTGATCGGACTGTATGCTGGAATACGTTCCATGTGTGCTCTTTAGGTTGGTCTATTTCCCGTGTGGCGGCGAGTTCCGGGATGATAGCAGTGAGCAGTCCCACTTTATCCATATGGACGAGGGTATCATAACTGTCAGGAATAGCTAGTATTTTCAATAGTTCCTCGCGAATGCGTTCGCCGGCTACGTTTTTGATAAGCTCATGGTCCCGTTCGATAAGCGTTTCAGTCTGCGCCTCGAAATTAAATCCGAGATAAGCATTGAGACGGATACCGCGCAACAGTCGAATAGCATCCTGCTGGAAAATATTGGAGTTGACGGCTCGGATAATCCGCTTTTGGATATCATCCAACCCGTTATATGGGTCAATAATGGCTGCTTCTAGTCTGTGTTTGGGTGTAAAACTAAGTTTTACCAGGTCGATAGCCATGGCATCGATGGTAAAGTCACGCCTTCTCAGGTCTGCGGCCAGATTGCCCTGAAGAGTGGCCACATCGATCTGGTAGTCCCCGCTTGTTTCTTCACCACCCTTTTTAGGCAACAGGCGCACCACACCATTATCGCTGCTCAGAACAACGCAGTTTGCGTTAAAGTGCTCGGCTATTTTCGGGCCAATGACAAGGGCATCTCCAGCAACGGCAATATCGATATCCGCCTTGTTGCTACTCATGATCATGTCACGTACCATTCCACCCACTATATAACCTTCAAGTTGGAACTGTGCCAAAAAATCCTGCAAGCGCATCAGAATTAGTTTTACAGTGGGGCTCAGGGAAATTTCCAAGTGGGTTTCTTTCACGTTTTCAGGATAGACCAAAGCAGTTAGATTCGCAAGGGTTATTAAAGTCCGCTATGTGAGGATATTGTCATGTTCACGAAGTCCAAGTCCGATTGATCCCTTGGGTCGTGATTGTCTCCTAGCACATAATAGTGGTAGGTGTAAAAATGGCACGTCGGGGCGAGATTGGCAATAGCTAGAAGTAAATTGAGAAATCCTCAGATAGTCGGCTTCGAGGGTTAGTTTCCTGGGCAAATCGAGATTTACTGGTGAGGGTGAGTATTCTCAGAAAGATAGGGGCTCTTCCACAACCAATTCCCGCTAGCTCTAATTATCCCAGCCCCACCTGGTCCACGTCTATAGCCCAACCAGATGGGACAACCCCGTTCGCGAGCAGCCTCTCCGGCTGGTTGCCGCGCAGGGTGATCTGCCAGCGGTAGCGCCCCCTTAGCCTGGCGATAAAGGCCGGCGCCGGACCGATGATGCTCAAGTCTATTATGCCCCACCCCGCTATATCCTCCTCCAGTCTACGTTTCAGGCGCTCTACCTCGGTCTGGCAGGCAGCCTCGTTGGTGTGAACAAAAGTCAAACGCACCAGCTTTGAAAAAGGCGGCTCGTTGAGTTCGCGTCTGAAAGTTATCTCCTGGTTATAAAAGGCCTCATAATTCTGCTTTAGAACAGCCTGAATAGCGTAATGCTCGGGCGAATATGTCTGAATAATGACGCGCCCCGGCCTCTCGCCGCGTCCAGCGCGTCCCGCCACCTGTGATAGCAACTGGAAGGTGCGTTCACCGGCGCGGAAGTCTGGCAGGTTGAGGGCCGTATCGGCGCTGACCACGCCCACCAGCGTCACCTGCGGCAGGTCGAGCCCTTTGGCCACCATCTGTGTTCCGATAAGAATATCGGCCTGGTGGTTCTTGAGCTTGTCCATAATCTCATGGTGCGAGTGTTTGGCGCGTGTCACGTCGCTGTCCCAGCGTAGTAGTCTCGCCGAAGGAAATACTGCCGCTGTCTCCTCCTCCAGTTTCTGCGTGCCGATGCCCAGGAACTTTATCCGGCGGCTGAAACAGCGCGGGCAAGTTGTGGGCACTGGCTGGCGGCGGTTGCATTGGTGGCAAAGCAGCGCTTCTTCGGCGGAGTGGTAGCTCATGGGTACCTGGCAGCGATTGCACTTGACCACCAGCCCGCAGGTACGGCACTGTACGAAAGTGGCGCTGCCGCGGCGGTTGAAGAAGAGTATTACCTGCTCGTTCTGGCTGACTGCCTGCCCGATGGCATCACGCAGGGGGCGGCTGAAAATGCTACGGTTGCCCGTTTTTAATTCATCCCTCAGGTCCACCAGCTTGATATCCGGCATGGGAGAGCCTGGGTGGGGTGTCAGGCGCTCGGGTAGTTCCAGCAGGGTGTAATCTCCAACCTTGGCATGGTGATATGTCTCCACGTCCGGGGTGGCACTCCCGAGTATGACGGTGGCTCCTGTCAGTTCCGCAAGTTTTAGAGCGACTGCGCGGGCATGGTAGCGCGGGGATTGGTCCTGTTGCTTATATGTCCACTCGTGTTCCTCATCTATGACGATGAGCCCGAGGTGGGGTTGGGGGGCGAACACGGCGCCTCTCGGCCCCACGACGACGTCGTAATCTCCGTTCTGGATATCGCGCCACTGGTCGAACTGCTCACCCAGCGAGAGTTTGCTGTGAAGCACGGCCACTTTATGAGGGAAGCGGCTTGCGAAGCGCTCGATGGTCTGTGGGGTGAGGGCTATCTCCGGCACAAGGGCGATGCCCCGCTTGCCGAGTTTCCTTGCCTCGGCCAGCGCTTGCAGATAGACTTCGGTCTTGCCGCTGCCAGTGACTCCGTTCAGTACGAAGACGCCGGGTTTACCAGTTTTGAGGCTTTGCGTGATGGCCGAAAGAGCAGTGCTCTGCGCCGGGGTAAGATTGAGAGGAGAAGAAGGGGTGATACGGGAATAATCGATGGGCTCGCGTTTTATCTCGACGGGTACGAGGCTGGTTAATCCCATTTGGATGAGATGGTTAATTATTGTACGGGAGAAGCCACCTCCGACAATCCCAGCGAGGGGTATTGGATGGCTTTGCTGTGAGATATAGTTCAGGAGCTGAGCCTGCTTTTTAGCCCTCCGTTTGAGGACGGCGAGTGTTTGCTCAACCTCAGCGGGAGAAGCGGATAGTTTGACATAAAGTTTATGCTGCGCCTTTACCCGCTCGCGCCCCAGCCGGTAACTTCGGGTAATCAGCCCTCGATTTATCAGTTGCGAGGCAGCCTTCTGAGCGGTCTTTTTGCCGATCTCCTTTTCTATCTGCTTCAGGTTGATTGTTCCCTCTCTCAATATGACTACAAGGGCCTTCTTTGCCTCGTCACTGAGGTTGGAAACTTCTGATTCAGTTTTATCGGTAACGCTCAGAAAGGTGAGGGGCTGGCGCTCGAAGCCCGGCGGCAGAAAGAGGGCGATGGCGGCGAAGAGAGGGGATAGGTAATAGCTGCTTATCCACTGTGCCAGTTTAAGTTGCGTCCTGGAAAGCAGCGGCTCAGGCTGGATGAGGCTGTCTACAGGGCGTACCGATTCGACGGCGGTAAAATCTGATAGCTCTACCACGATACCCTGTAGTACGCGGCTACCGAACGGCACCCACACGGCGTGTCCTGCGGCTAGGGTGAGGTTGTCGGGAATTGAGTAGCTGAAAAGCTGACGCTCGCCGGCAGGGGAGTTGACGCTGACTTCGGCAAACGACAAAGCCGGCCTCCTCTGCTCATAGGCGAGCGTTACAGTGAGAGGCTGTTACTCAGCCTTTGTTTCGGTTTCAGGTACGACAGTCGCGGGTATTTCCATTACAGGAGCGTCCTCTATCTCAGAAGCCCCGGCGGTCTCTATCATAGCCAGTTTTTCCTTGGAGAGGCGCTTTTCCTTGATGCGGGCGGCCTTGCCGGAGAGGTTGCGCAAGTAGAAGAGGCGTGCTCTGCGTACCTTGCCGTGGCGTACCAGCTCAACGCGGGCTACCAGCGGCGAGGCGTAGGGGAATGTGCGCTCCACACCGACACCATAGGCCACGCGGCGCACGGTGAAATTACCGCCGTCGGCAGAATGGTGGATCTTGATGACCACACCCTGGAACATCTGGATACGCTCTTTGTCGCCTTCGACGATGCGCATGCTGACCTTAACGTTATCCCCAGAGGCAAGCTCCGGTATAGGTTCTTTCTTGATGACGACTTTTTTTTCTTTGACTTCCTTGGGAGATTTCTTTTTGGTATCGGCGGCCATACGTCTACCTCAACTGTTTTTAGTATCATTATAAAGTAACATAACAGGCTTAAATATTCAAGTTGAGTGTGGCATCCACTTAGATCTCCTTCTGTTAATGTGCCCAAAGGGCGTCCCGACCGGGGTGACAACCTCTCAGCCCAAGTTAGATGTTTGGCTTTCGTGACCAGGTAGATGTTATTCTGGTGAAGCGAACCCCTTATTGAAATCATGTCCCGTGCTTAGTGGTTGTTTTATAAACGAATCACCCTATACACATGAGGTAGTATGTGGTTGACATGTTTTCAACATAGTGCGGATGCATCATTGGATTTCAGAGGTTGGTTGTGGCAGTGAGTCTTGCTGTCCTTCTATTATTCGTCGAGAATGCTAAAGTCTGACCCAAGACGGGTCGGCTTGCTCTCGCTTTTCTCGAACGATTGAAGCATCTTCTTTTCCCTGGCTGTCAGGCAGGCTTTGGCTAGCAGGTCGGGGCGGCGCTCGGCCGTTATTTTAAGCGATTGTTCACGGCGCCATGCGGCGATTTTGGCATGGTTGCCGGAAAGCAGTATTTCTGGGACTTTCCAGCCGAGAAATTCTGCGGGGCGGGTGTATTGGGGGTATTCCAGGAGACCATCAGAGTGGGAGTCTCCGGCGGCAGATTCATCAGACCCAAGCACGCCAGGGATAAGGCGCACCACGGCATCCGCCACCACCAGCGCTGGAAGTTCCCCACCGGAGAGCACGTAGTCGCCGATGCTGATCTCCTCGGTGACGAGGTGTTCGCGCACGCGGTCGTCCACGCCCTCGTAGTGCCCGCAAAGGATGACCAAGCGTTGGTGTTCTGCCAGCTTGTAGGCCAGAGGCTGCGAGAACGCCTTGCCCTGTGGCGTCATCAGGATGACGGGAATGGGTTCTTCATCTGGTTTGCGGTCCCTGAGCACATCCTCGATAACCTTGAACACAGGTTCTGGCTTGAGCAGCATGCCGGCTCCACCCCCGAAAGGGTAATCGTCCACCACATGGTGCCTGTCTTGGGTATAGTCGCGAATATTATATATATTGAAGCTCGCCAGCCCCTTGTCCTTAGCGCGCTGGAATAGGGCGCTCGAAAGCGGCGATTCGAAAAATTGCGGGAAAAGGGTGAGTATGTCTATGCGCATGTCAGATTCATTCTACCACAACGTAATGCGGATATTTGAGGGTAACCCATTTCAATGTTTTTGTAACACGCCTCTGTAAGGGTTCTCCTCCAGAAAGTTCACCTTTCTCGCTTTTAGGTTGTTTCAGAGTGGTACTATCGTCTTTTATGTTGTGTTATCAATAAATATTCCCTCCAAAACTATTGACAACGATGGGTGCAAGTAGTGTAGAATGGTAGAAAGTGGGATGAAGTGGGGAGCAGAGGAATTTCTTCTATGTTTCTTGGTGAGTTTGAATACCGTATAGATGACAAGGGGCGCATGCCGTTTCCGCCCCGTTTCCGTCCCTATTTTAAGGACGGCATGATAATTGCGCCCAGCCAGGAAAAGTGCCTTTCAGTTTACACTATTGCCGAGTGGAAGAAAATGGCAGACAAGTTGGAATCAGGCGGGTTAGCGCCCAGCAAACTTCGCAAGATAAGCCGGGCTCTTTTTGCTACTGCTTTCCATACCAACCTGGATGCTCAGGGACGTATCAACCTGCCAACGACACTGCGCCAGTACGCTAGTTTAGGTGAAGATATTATTGTTGCCGGGGCCAACGGCTACATTGAACTCTGGGATAAGGCAGCCTGGGATGCCGAGAAAACAGCCGACCTGGCTGAGGCCTGGCAGATAATCGAAAGCATGGAAAGGCACTAGGGAAGTGGAAATGCCAACTGCCACCCATATTCCGGTTCTATTGAAGGAAACTCTGGAAGGTTTGGCTATCCAGCCGGGCGGGCGCTATGTCGATTGCACGACCGGTGGTGGCGGACATGCTGAGGCCATACTGGAGCGCAGTACACCGGGAGGTCAGTTGTTGGGCATAGACGCCGATCCGGAAGCTGTAAAGCTGGCTCGCCAACGCCTTTCGCGTTTTGGCAGTTCGGCTCTGATCATTAATGAAAACTTCGCCAATCTCGAAGCTATCTGCCTTAAAAGTGACTTTGAACCGGTTAATGGCATTTTATTCGATTTGGGGATGTCTTCGCTCCAGATTAGCGAGAGCGGGCGGGGGTTTAGCTTCAAGCATGATGCACCACTGGATATGCGTTTTAGTCCGCGCCAATCGCTTTCAGCCGCTGATATAGTCAACAAGTATTCTGAAACAGAACTGGCGCGCATAATATACGAATTCGGGGAGGAAACTCACAGCCGCCAGATAGCTCATCTCATTGTGCGGGCTCGGCCTGTACGCACTACCGACGAGTTGGCTGCCGTTATTGAGCGCGCCATGCCGGGACGGGGGCGCATACACCCCGCCACCAGAACCTTTCAGGCGCTCCGCATAGCCGTAAACCAGGAACTGGAACACATAGAATCGGCATTGGGTCAGGCACTAAAGGTTCTCGGCAACGAAGGCCGCCTTGTGGTTATCAGCTATCACTCTTTAGAGGACCGGATCGTCAAAAACTTCATGCGCCGTGAGGCCTCCGGTTGTATCTGCCCACCCGGTGTACCGCAGTGTGTTTGCAATCACCAACCTCGTCTGCGCGTAGTGCATAAAGGAGTAGTCATCCCTAGCCTGGCAGAGGAAAAGGCCAACCCACGTTCGCGCAGTGCCAAGCTGCGTATAGCAGAGAGAATAATTAGCAACGAAGAGTGGCAGGAAACAGCGCAGCGTCTCAGAGGACTGGTCGGGAATGAGGCCGGTGCATGGAAACATCCCGAAAAGCTCAGGATGATTCTCGGTGCTGCGCTTGATTGGAATTAGGTGGCGGGATTAGAGGCCCGCAAGGAGAGGGGCTGAAGATGTGAGTGTCAGAACTGACTCGCAGGAGTTTTGCATAGTAGCAGTCTGTAAAAGGAGGAGTAGATGAGCAGGAAATCAACCATTACCGCAATCGATGTCGGTACCACCAAGATAGCCACTATCATCGCCGAGCAGGACAACGGCGGTGTGCGTGTGGTGGGTGTCGGCATAACCCCTTCGTATGGTATGCACAAGGGGTTGGTGGTCAATATCAATGACGCCAAGGAGGCCATCCGCGAATCGATAAGGAAGGCCGAACAGGCGTGCAATATCAAGGTGGAGTCGGCCTATGTAGGCGTGACTGGTCGGCATGTTAGTTCCAGCAACAATCGTGGTGTAGTGGCTATCACCCGCAACGACAGACTGGTAAGGCCGGATGACCTTAAGCGCGTCATGACCACTGCCCAGAGCGTCAAGGTCCCTCAGGACAGGAAGCTGTTGCATGTTATCCCTCGAAACTATGCGGTGGACGGCCAACCGGGTGTCAAGAACCCGATAGGCATGCATGGTTTTCGCTTGGACGTGGAGACTCATATTATTACTGCAGCCGCTAACTCGATACAGAACCTGGTCAAATGTGTCCGAAGTATAGGGATTGATATAGATGACATGGTGCTTGAGCCACTGGCTTCTTCCGAAGCTGTGCTTACCGACAATGAGCGCCAGGCGGGGGTGGCTATCGCTGACATCGGCGGGGGCACGACCGATATCTGTATCTTCAAAGAAGGCAGTATTTATCATACCGCTATCCTCCCTGTTGCTGGATACCAGCTAACCCGCGATGTGGCCATTGGATTGGGCTTGCCCTTCGAGGTGGCTGAGGAAATGAAAAAGCGTTACGGCAGCGTAATGTCGGTATACGAAAATAAAATGGCTACCGGCACGCCTATCTCTGAAGACGGTCACGGGATTTCCTATCAGGATCTGTGCGACATCCTGCATGCCCGTGTGGAAGAGATACTGCGTCTGGTGATGCTGGAGCTCCCAAGTTCCAATTACGAATCGGTCATCCCCGCTGGATTGGTACTTACCGGTGGCAGTTCCAACCTTTCTGGCATTGAGACGCTTGGTTGCGAGGTTCTTAAGCTTCCTGTGCGTGTCGGTTGTCCACTTCATATCACCGGCATCACTGATTCATTGCGTGACCCGGCCTACGCTACCGGTGTTGGCCTGCTCCTGTGGGGGGCAAAACACCCCGCGCGACGCACCCAGGAATGGAGCGGCGGCGGTTTTACGGGCAGAATGCGCCAGATGGCAAGTCGACTGGCGACACTTTTCTCAGGTAAGTAAAAAGAAAAAAGATTTATATAAGGAGAAGAAGATGGCAAAGACGAGTTTTGTCCCCAATGGAGCAAGAATCAAGGTTTTCGGCTGCGGCGGCGGCGGCAGCAACGCTATTACCCGCATGGTTCGTGAAGAGATTCAGGGCGTCGAGTTTATCGCCGTCAACACTGATGCTCAGGCGCTGGCCATCACTGAAGCCCCTGTCAGACTGCAACTCGGCGAAAAACTGACTCGTGGTCTTGGCGCTGGCGGTGATCATAACACCGGCGCGAAAGCGGCTGAAGAAAGCCGGGATGAAATCAAGGAAATGGTTGCCGGAGCTGACATGGTTTTTGTGACAGCTGGCATGGGCGGCGGAACTGGCACTGGTGCGGCTCCTGTGGTAGCCGCGATAGCCAAGGAATCGGGAGCTTTAACCATCGCCGTGGTCACCAAACCTTTTTCTTTTAGATCGGAAGAGCGTCGTGTAGGGAAAGAGTGTTCAGAGCCGTGTATATCTCGGTGGGCGGTGGGCGAATAAAAAAAAAAAAATAAACATTAACAATAAGAATATCATAAAATAGAGATA
>CAZUXO010000102.1:0-6543 GCA_964624325.1 uncultured Dehalococcoidales bacterium | reverse complement strand
AGGAAGGATCCGATGGCTTTACAACGATTGAAGGAAGCTGCTGAAAAAGCCAAGATCGAGCTTTCGACTGTGCAGACGACTGATGTTAATCTTCCGTTTATCACTGCGGATGCCAGTGGCCCCAAACATCTTAACATCAATCTGTCCCGTTCCAGGTTGGAACAGCTGGTTATGGATTTGGTAGAAAAGACAATGGGTCCCTGCCGCCAGGCGCTAGCTGATTCCGGTAAAAATGCTTCACAGATAGATGAAGTTATACATGTCGGCGGCCAGCCATGCATGCCCCTGGTACAGCAAAAGGTTAAAGAACTCTTCGGTAAGGAGCCTAACAAGAGCGTCAACCCGGACGAGGTGGTGGCGGTGGGTGCTGCCATACAGGCCGGCGTCCTCAAGGGCGAGGTCAAAGATGTATTATTGCTAGATGTTACTCCACTTACACTGGGTATTGAGACCATGGGTGGAGTGGCTACTCCCCTCATCACGCGCAATACGACCATCCCAACTTCTAAAACGCAGGTGTTCAGCACGGCATCGGATAATCAGCCTAGCGTGGAGATTAACGTGCTGCAGGGTGAACGCCCCATGTCCGGTGATAACCGTCAGCTTGGCAAATTCGTACTGGACGGCATTTTGCCGGCACCTCGTGGCATCCCCCAGGTTGAGGTAACTTTTGATGTTGATGCCAATGGCATCCTCAACGTCAAAGCGCGAGACAAGGGCACCGGGAAAGAACAAAAGATAACGATCACCGTTTCCTCAGGCCTCTCTAAGGAAGATATTGACAAGATGCAGAAAGAAGCAGAGTCCCATGCTTCTGAGGATGCTAAACGCAAGGAAGAGGCCGAGGCACGTAATACATCCGACAGCCTCGTTTACCAGGCCGAAAAAACACTGCGCGAAAATAAGGACAAGATCCCGGCTGACATTGCCTCAGAGATAACTGCCAAGGCAGACGCTCTCAAAGCGGCAATCACCTCGAGCGATACTGCTCTCATGAAAAGTGCGTCAGAAGAGTTGTCGGCGGCTTTGCAAAAGGCCGGCAGTCATGTTTACGGCCAGAATCAACAGTCTTCCTCTGGCGGAGCTCCTCCTGATGCTGAGCAGGGTGGAAACGCCGGTGAACCTCCTCCTGGAGGCAAACCAGATGAGGGTACCGTTGAGGGCGAGTTCCGCGAAGTCTAGCGTTTGGACGCCTATCGGGGTTATAATACAGGCTCATGAGAATAGACGAAGGGCTGGAGAGGGGTCTCTGGCCCTTCTCGCCTGAGCCGTGGAAATTGATCGGTTTTGAAGGTTAGTAACCGGGCTTTAAAGGTTTTATATTGATCCTGAGGATAATGTCAATGAGATTACGAATTGGTATGAACGTTGTTGCAAAAGTGGTGAGGGTAAATAGGTAGTGGCAGCAACTCGCAATTATTATAAGACACTGGTTGTGAGCAATGACGCTAGCACTCTGCAGATAAAGGCGGCCTTTCGGAAGCTGGTAATGCGTTTTCATCCAGACCACAACCCAGGAAAAGAAGTTTGGGCCAACAAAAAGCTACAGGTGATTATTGAGGCATACGAAGTCCTGAGCAACCCCGTCAGACGGCGTCTTTACGACCGCCAACTTGCCGGGGGCGAGAGTTACTCTGTTCACATAGAGACACACAGACGGTCGAAATCCACAACGCAATACATGGTAGACATAATGCGTCATCAGAGTACTCCTGGATGGGCCAGGACAGCGGCGTTCGCATATGTATTTTTTGATTATTTTTCCAAGGAATCCAAAAAGGCGGAATAGGTAAGTACATGGCTACAAAACGCGATTATTATGAAGTCCTGGGAGTGGGCCGTGATGCCAGCGAAGATGACATAAAGAAAGCTTTCCGCAAGCTCGCCTTTCAGTATCATCCAGATAAAAATGCGGGAGACGGTGCCTCCGATAAATTCAAAGAAGCCAGTGAGGCTTACCAGGTGCTGGCTGACATAGAAAAACGGCGTGCCTACGATCACTTTGGACATGCTGGTGTTGATGGAGCATCACGCGGCTTTGAAGACTTCGGCTTTGGAGGCATGGGTGGCGAGGGTAGCATTTTTGAGGGTTTCTTTAACTTTTTCAGCGATGCAGCCACTACTAGTCGCACCGCACCCGTGCGCGGTGGTGATATCCCATATTTGCTGGAGCTTACTTTTGAAGAGGCTGCTCTTGGCGCTGACAAGGAGTTGCATATTCTCCGTACTGAAAATTGCTCTGTTTGCCAAGGCAGCGGGGCCAAGCCTGGTATCCAGCCAGTTCAGTGCACAGAGTGCAAAGGCAGCGGGCGTGTTCAGCGTGTTCAGCAGACAGTGTTCGGGCGTTTTGCCAACGTCGCTGGTTGCCCCAGTTGTGCTGGGAGCGGCAAGATTGTAACTGAGGCTTGCGCTCATTGTCATGGTAGTGGCCACGAGCGATTCGAGCGTAACATAAAGCTCACCATACCGGCGGGCGTCGATGATGCCACTCGTCTTCAAATGAGTGGACAGGGCAACGCCGGGGAGCGGGGTGGTATGGCCGGAAATCTGATCGTGGGAATTCAGGTCAAACCACACGAGTTCTTCCGCCGCGAGGAGAGTAATATTATCTACGACCTCAAGGTAAACTTCGCTCAGGCGGCCTTGGGCGCTGATCTGATAGTCCCCACACTCTATGGTGATGTGCCACTCAAGATGCCCGCTGGCAGTCAGGCAGGTGAAGTTTTCCCACTTAAAGGTAAAGGCATCCCTCATTTTCGTCGCTCTGGCAAGGGCGACCAGCTGGTTCACCTTGTTGTGGTGACTCCTGGAAAGCTCACCAAAGAACAGAAGCGCATTTTTGAAGAACTGGCCGATAGTTTCGAGGTTAAAAAAAAGAAGACAGTCTAGTACTTGGCTGCTGCACGTAAAACATGCCGTGTTTCGAAAGAGGACGGCATTTTTTCTCTTTTAGAATCTAGTACCCACCGGTTGCGGTGAATCAAGCAATATAAACGCATGAACGCACCCATTCGTAAGATAACCCTATGCTTACGTCGGGGAGAATTTCACTTGCAACATAATGGTTGTATGGGGCGTCTATTATTGTCTTTGTTTCGGAGACTTGCTAAGGTATCCATGCAGTAGGTCAATGCAGCGGATTATAAATTTATGTTTGGATGAGTTACCGGTAGTCGGTTTACTGGTGCTTGTGCTTGCTTCTGCCAGAAAAAAGCTTCCAGCGTCGCCCGGACAGTTCGTGCCGGCAACTTGTGCCCAGTATCTCCGGTATGACGTCGCAAACTGCGGCGTCTTCATAAAGAATGCGGTGAATCTTCTCCGTGATAGGCATTTCAAGGTTGAGTTTTTTAGCTTGATCCCAAACGGCAGCGGTGGTTGTGATCCCTTCGGCCACCCCCGTCATTGAAGACTGAATCTCATCCAGTCGCCTGCCCTTTGTGAGCTCCACTCCTACGTGGTGGTTGCGGCTGAGGTTAGAAGCACACGTTGCGATGAGGTCTCCCAGTCCAGCCAGTCCTGAAAGGGTCATAGGGCTGGCCCCAAGTGCCACACTGAAGGCGGCCATCTCGGTAAGTCCTCGTGTTATAAAGGCGGCCTTGGCGTTATCGCCGTAACCCAGGCCATCTATCATTCCCGCCCCCAGTGCAATGACGTTTTTGAGGGCACCACCTAACTCTACACCCACCATGTCATGGTTGGTGTAAACCGAAAAGTTCGCCCCACTGAAGAGTTTCTGTGCTTTTTGAGCAGTAGCATCGTTTTCTGCCGCGACCACGGCGGCGGCGGGTAAATCATCCAGGATTTCACGGAATAAGTTGGGGCCTGATATAACGCAGATGTTCTTGTGAAAGACGGGATCTATCTCGTCAGCAATGACCTGGGACATGCGCTTGTTGGAGCCAATTTCAAGACCCTTGGCGGCACTGATAATGAGTTTGTAACTTTTCAAATAGGGCTTAACCACTCTGATGTTCTGGCGCATGGTTTGGGAAGGGACCGCCATGACTACGGCGCTAGAGAGTGACAGTGCCTCTTTTACTGAAGAGGTTATACGAAGCGACGGTGGGAATACGGTGTGGCCCATTACATGGTGGTCAGGGCCTTTGTTGCGTAGTTTCTCTGCCTCGTCCTCTCTGCGCGCCCACAGCTTGACGTCAGTTCCTCTGCGGGCTAAAAGGATAGCCAGAGTCATGCCCCAGCTGGTAGTGCCGATAACGCATATCTTGGCCATGCCTTTTTAATCTCTCAATAACGGAGAATGAAAGCGTCAGGCCGCCAGACCGGAACGCGTGGCAGCCTTCTGGTTCAGCTTGCGTTCCTTGCCGGACAAAAGGCGCGTGATATTATCACGGTGAGCGATAACTACGATTAGTGCTCCGATGAGGACATAGTAGAGGTATTCGATGGGTACCCCGTAAATTATAGTGAGGGGTATCATGATGGCGTAGGCGCTTACCACTCCGGTGATGCTTCCCAGTGAGGCAAAACCAGAGAGACCCGCCCCAATAATAAGAATCTCACCCCCGAAAAGGGCAGCTACTGGGCAGATAGCCGCCAGACCGCCGATAAAAGCCGCTACGCCGCGACCACCTTTGAATTTGGCAAATATAGGGAAGATGTGGCCTAGAATGGCACATAGCCCGGCGAGAGATTGAGCGGCCATGGGTCCCAAATTCAGTCGTCCTATAGGCAAATTGCCGTCACCTATAATAACTCCAGCTATAAGTACTGCGAAGGTAGCTTTGAGTACGTCGCCAGCAGCCACCATAACGAATGCCTTGCGTCCGAGGGTGCGCAGTACGTTAGTCCCGCCAGTACGACCACTGCCGTAGTTCCTGATATCCACCTTGGACTGCATTTTACTGACGATAAGACCAAAGGGAATTGACCCCATGAGGTAGCCTATTATGGCTACCAGGATAAATTTAGCGATTATCATTTCTTTTCACCTCTGGTCTTGAAAATTAGGCGCAGCGGTGTACCTTCGAAACCGAAATTGAGGCGTAACTGGTTCTCCAGATAGCGTTGGTATGAAAAGTGCATCAGAGTGGCATCGTTGACGAAAAATACGAAGGTAGGAGGGTTGACTTCGGCCTGTGTCGCGTAGAAAAATTTCAGAAGATGCATGCCTTTATGTGGGGGTGTGTGAGCCGCCAACACCTGCTGTACGGTGCTGTTAAGTTCGGCTGTACCGATTCGATTTAGTCTTTCCTTGTAAACCTGTATAGCTTGAGGCATTAAATCACCGATGCCGCTGCCGTCCATGGCTGAGGTGTAGATGATGGAGGCGTAGCGCATGAATTTCAGATTGTTGCGCAAACAACGGGTGACTTCGTTTTTATCCAAAGTCTTCGCCAGATCCCATTTGTTAACTACAATAATAACTCCCTTAAAGGCCTGTTGAATGTATCCCGCGACGTGCAGATCCTGGGCTGTGACCAGTTCGCCGGCATCGAGTATCAAGAGTGCGATATCCGCGCGATCGATGGCTTCGAGTGAGCGGATGACGCTGTATTTATCCACCCCGCCGCCCTGGCGTCCGCGCCTTTTGATGCCAGCCGTGTCTATAAGTATAATGCTTTGACCATCAAAGTCAAGAGTTGTGTCGATAGCGTCACGCGTGGTGCCAGGTATAGCGCTCACAATGACGCGTTCTTCTCCCAACAACCGGTTTAGTATCATGGACTTACCCACGTTAGGCCGCCCCACGATGGCAATTTTGAGTCCACCGGTGGGTTTGACTGAGGTTGGGGAGGGGGCCTCTGGTAATCGGGCCAGTAAGGCATCCAACAGGTCATTCATACCTCTGCCGTGATAGGCACTGATGGCGATAGGCTCTCCGAGGCCAAGGCGTGAAAATTCGGGTGCTGCCATGTCCATCCTGTCATTATCGGCCTTGTTGACAACCAGCACCACGCGTTCTTTGACTGGGCGCAACAGGGAGGCCAGATCCTGATCGGATGGCATCAGACCATCCTTGGCGTCCACTAGGAAAAGGATAAGGTCGGCTTCATCGATGGCGATTCCTACCTGGCGATTTATTTCTTGCGTGAAAGAGGAGCTTCCTTTCACCTCCACCCCACCAGTGTCTATTACTGTGAAATCTCTATCCAGCCAGCTTACATCCGCAGTAAGTCGGTCACGCGTAGTTCCCGGCAGGTCCTCCACAATGGCTATGCGTCTCCCGGCCAACCGGTTGAGCAGTGTGGACTTGCCCACGTTCTGGCGTCCGACGATGGCCACCAGTGGCATGGCATGGACAGGGCGTGGAATATCCTGCCCAGCAATCTTGTTTTTGTTCAACATCAGCCTGTAATCCTTAAATCTGGACGAGGAAATATTGGTATCAAGAGCTGCAGACTCTTGGAATACTTGTCAGTGACAACCCTGGAGGATGCCGGTTCCACCCAGCATTTGTGCCAGGACTGCCTTTTGAGCATGCAGGCGGTTTACAGCCTGGTCGAAGACCACCGACGAGCGACTCTCGATAACCTCGTCCGATACTTCCTGCCCGCGGTGGGCCGGCAGGCAATGCATGAAGAT
>CAZUXO010000101.1:0-2636 GCA_964624325.1 uncultured Dehalococcoidales bacterium | reverse complement strand
AGTTGGAATAGTAGCCTTGATTCGGCTATCGTCTGTTATTTGACCATTAGTTATGTCAATCGGAACGTTGAAATCGACACGAACCAGAACTCTCTTACTAGAAACGTTGACATCTCGAACAGTTTCTTTATCCATACTTCTCCAAATCTGATCCTTTATTTATTTATAGGCAAAAAGTGTGGGGGGACTATATTTTTAGCCAAATCAATTCAGGGAATAAATCATGAATCTGATGGACGATGCCGTGGCTGTCAAGCCCGTATTTGGTCCGGAGGATAGCCTGAGGACCTTGTTCAACGAATTCATCGGGTATTGCGATACAGCGCACTTTGACATTATAGATGCCGGACTGCTCAAAGAGAGTTAGCACAGAAGTTCCGAATCCACCGCTGAGAACATTTTCCTCGATGGTAATCAGCCGTCCGATTTGTTGACCAATGCCTGTGATCAGGGCAGCATCTAGCGGTTTTGCGAAACGACTGTTAACCACGGTCGTTTGTACCCCCTGCTCTGCCAGAATGACAGCCGCATCCAGTGCAACTTGCACGCCTGAGCCGATGGCTAATATGGCTATGTCATGTCCCTCGCGAAGTATTTGGCCTTGGCCAATAGGAATACAACGGAGAACTGAATCCAGACTAGTTTCCCGGCCACCGCCGCGTGGATAACGTACGGCCATAGGTTGGTTACAGGAAACGGCGGTGTACAACAAGTGCTGAAGTTCGTTTTCATCCTTGGGTGCCGATACCACCAGATTGGGGATTAGAGGCAGATAAGAAAGGTCAAAAATACCCTGATGAGTCTTGCCGTCATCGCCTACAATTCCTCCCCGGTCGATGGCGAAGGTTACAGGAAGTTTCTGCAGACAGACATCATGTATTATCTGGTCGAAGGAACGCTGCAAGAAAGTTGAGTAGATAGCGACAACTGGTTTTATCCCCAGTGTAGCAAGCCCTGCCGCAAAAGTGACGGCATGCTGTTCGCAGATGCCAACATCGAATACGCGATGAGGGAATTCTTTCTGGATGGCGTTCAGACAGTTACCTTCCGGCATCGCCGCAGTGACGACAACCACGCTAGGGTCAGCTTGCATCAAGCTCTGCATAGTCTGCGCAAATACTTCGCTATAGCTGGGTCCGACTTTAATCTTGCTACCCTGAGGAGCAACACCATGGAAGCATACGGCATCGTCTTCGGCAGGTCCATATCCTTTTCCCTTGGTTGTTACTATGTGCACGAGTACGGCCTTGTGAGAATAATCACGCGCCTGGGTTAAAGCTGATTCCAGTTCAGCTATATTATGCCCATCTATTGGTCCCATATATGCGAGTCCCAAGTCTTCCCAGAGTGTATTAGGAATGAAAAGACTTTTGAGGCTATGTTTGAAGTGGCTACCGAAACTGGTTGCTTGCTTACCTAATGGTATCGAAGCCAACAAGCGTTTACCGCTCTCGTTAGCCCTGTAGTAACGACGGTCGAAGCGTATCTTACGCAGCATCTTAGCTATAGCTCCCACGGTGGGTGAAATAGACATGCCGTTATCATTTAATACTACGATTAGTCTGGTGCCTGACGTAGCTGTGCTATTTAGCGCTTCAAGCGCCATGCCACCGCTAATAGCCCCATCTCCAATAACAGCGATGACATTAAAGTGACTTTTAGCCAAGTCACGTGCGGTGGCCATCCCCAGCGCAGCTGAGACAGAAGTGCTAGCATGTCCGGTTCCGAAAGAGTCGTGTACGGACTCCTCGCGCGAAGGAAAGCCCGACAGTCCGCCGTATTGGCGCAGTGTGTGAAACCGTTCTCGCCGCCCGGTTAATAGCTTGTGAGCGTAGGCCTGATGCCCTACATCCCAGACGATTTTGTCGATGGGGCTGTCGAACACACGATGTAAAGCTATGGAAAGCTCGACGGCCCCCAGACTAGAAGCCAGATGGCCTCCGGTCACCTTTACCGTTTCGACCATTTCCTGTCTTAGTTCTTCGGCGAGCGTTATAAGCTCTTTGGCTGGGAGTTTTTTTACGTCAGCAGGGCTGTTGATATTGTCTAGCAATTTTACCATTTTATTTAAGCATATCTATCTTAAGTATACTCTAACAACCAATACAAACCATTGTCAATACAAGGCTTGGAGGAATGGGTTTGAACGTATTTACAGAAAGTATATTTGATTTGTTGCCCATTATGGAGTGTTTTGGGGTTCATGTAACACATGCAAGCCAAGTTAAATTGTTGAATCAAAATCTAGTTCAATCGCAGATATCCCGGCCTCCTCGATTTTTGCCTTCGCCATTTCTAGTTTCAATCTTAGCTCATTGAGGCGCATTTTCAATGCTTCGTTTTCCAGCTCGACAGCTTTCAGTTTGCTACGGATAGCATCGGTAAACAGATTTATGAGTATGTCCGTGTCCGGCATTCCGTGATTTTCAACCATTTGATTTCCTTTAATTTGGGGTTTTTAATTACCAAAACTGCTTATTATATCATCTTGATAAGCGTATTGCGTCAAAAGTAAGTGTTACCGAAATAGCAATTGTTGCCTCATAAATACTGTTACCATGCATTCTCCTTGTTTGATTAGTTTTCGGCGGGGTGACGGTCTCTTAGTTGCCACAGGTGCTCGACATTCTCATTGA
>CAZUXO010000100.1:0-7338 GCA_964624325.1 uncultured Dehalococcoidales bacterium | reverse complement strand
TTAGTGCCGGGATTGGTGCTCACGCTGGGCAAAGCGGTTGCTTTGGTCACAGCAGCCGCTCCAGCAGCTTCGGCATTGGCTTCATCGATAGTCTTGCCCTTGATGGAGGTCTCGGCATCTGTGCAGCGGTAGGGATTATTGTAGACGGCGTTCAGACATATCCTGGCGTCAGTGGCACTAATCATGGTGGCGCAGTTGACGACAGGGAAGTCAATCGACCGTCTGATAGCCATCTTCAGGAAGGCGCTCTTGGACCCAGCAGCCGGTGTGGGTACCTGAATCTCGGTAACAATTTCATCAGCCGCTAGAACCGTCGAGCCGGGTATGGCGCAATCCCAGAATTTCTCCGCTTCGATGGTGCGCTTGGTAGTCACTATCTTGGCGTTGAGGGCCACCAGAGCTGGAGCCGTATCGCTGGGATTGACGGCAAAGCAGGCCTTGATGCCACCAAAGATGGAATGATACCTGTTATCTCCCGCCATGGCATAGCACATGTTACCGCCCTTGCGGATACAACTGAAGCGATTGTCCACCTGGCGGAAGAACCAGCAGCGGTTCATCTGGCAGATATTGCCGCCGATGGTGCCAACCTCACGCAGATGCGGCGAAGCGGTCCTGTCTGCTGCCTGCGCCAGCGCCGTGTACTTGGTTTTAACGATGGTATTCGTAGCTATGTCCTCGAGTACGGTCATGGCGCCGACTTTGAGCATACCACCCTCTTCCTTGATGTAGTCGAGACCTGGAATCGTCTTCAGGTTGACGACAATCTTGGGATAGGTGATAAGTATCTCGTCCTTCATCGTGCCGAACAGGTCAGTACCACCGGCTCGGACATAGGCGCCCTCTTTGAGAGCGGATACAGCCTCTTGAATCGTTTTGGGATTTACCAAAGTAAAGTTTTTCATTTTTCGCCTCCTATGCCTTTCCCAGCGCTTTGAGGACTTTAGCCGGGGTGAGCGGGACGTCCAGGATGCTCTTGCCTATAGCATTGTATACAGCAAAGACCACAGGGACGAAAGCGCAGGTGGCTGTGAGTTCGCCGCATCCCATCGACCCGTAGGCTCCCCATCCCACACCTGTCTCAACCACTACGTTATTGACCGTGCCGGGCAGTACGTCCTTGATGGTGGCAACCTTGTAGTCGATAAGGTTGTTGTTAAGTAGAACACCGGTAGCGGTGTCGTAGGTGGGCTCTTCAAGAACAGCGCGGCCCCATGCCATCGGGATGCCGCCGTACATCTGGCCGAGGAAAGATTCCGGTGTCGCCATCTTGCCGGCATCATGCAGATTCGTCCAGTTGGTCACAAATATTTCGCCCGTGTCGGTATCCACTTCCACTTCAGCGAAATAAGCGGCGCGACCCAGCCATCGATGTCTGCACTTGGAATCGCCGTCCGCCTTGGCCGGTTGGCTGATCATCTGCCAAGCGAAGATGCCCGGGGCCTGGCTGCCTGCGCCCGCGCTTTGGCCGCCGAAACCTGCCTGGGCAACGACCTGAGCTATAGTCAATTTGTTAGCGGGATTAGCTTTTTCGAACATAACACCATCTTTGATATCCAGCTCGGCGGCCGTCTTGCCGGGGAACTTGGCCTTGGCATGAGTTATAGCCGGGTTTCCGCCAAAGCCGGTGGCGTAATGGTAGTCATGGGTGGCAAATTCCAGCAGGGCTGCCCGTGCTTTTCTGGCGGCATATTTGGCCGCCCAGCTATTGGTGGTAAAAGCACTCGAACCAGCAGGCGGCTCGCACTCGAAGTTCTGGGAGGAGAAGCCTCTGTCGTGGAAGTCAACCGATTCAAGGGGCATACCCAGTTCTTCGGCCACAACGGCACTGAGGGATGTGCGGGCATTAACGCCGATGTCCGCGTCCTGAGTCTGGATTTGAACCGAGCCGTCTGGATTGAAGATGACCGCCATGGAGCCATCACCACTGGCATCCTGCCACTGATGGCACCAAGTGAATCCTACGCCGTGCATTCTTCCATTGGCCAGTTTCTTGGTTCCGGGGGCATGCCACTTGGCATCCCAGCCGAAAGCCTCTTTGGCTTTAGCAAAACCGACAGTCATCGAATCTACATCGGGGAAGCCATGGGCTTTCTTGTACTCGTGCAGGGCTTCCTTGCCCTCGCCATCGAATCCGTCGTTCTTTGCAGCGACGAGCATGGGGTCCATGTTCAGCGCCCGGGCAACATTCTCGGTAACCTGATTCAGGGCGTAGAAATTATTTACCTGTTCGCAGCGCATGGCGCCCACAAGCGCCGTATTGTTTCGTACGGTTTTCAGATCGAACAGCATGTTCGGGATACAGGTGTTTTCCTCAAGGTGCTCATAAGTCTGCATCATGCTGTAAACGGCGTAGTTATTACCGTACACAGCCGTTATGGTGCCATCTTTTTTGTAGGAGGCCTTCATGTCGTAATGGCACCATTCTATGGCATTCGCTACCCAGTCATCCTTGCGGTCGTACAGCATCTTGACAGGCCGGCCGAGTAGTTTGGTCAGAGTAGCGCCTATGAACATCATGCAGCTCTGGACGGTGGCCACCCACTGGAAATGTCCGCCCATATGGCCTTGATACAGACTTGAATACATTACGTCTTTTCTTTGGATACCAAAGGTGGAGGCCACCACATTTCGTTTCGCGCCTATGCTCTGCGTGTGGTGGACGATTTCGAGTTTCGATTTCCCGTTCCAGGAAGCAACCAGACTTATGGGTTCGGCACTGGCGCCGCTTATATTGCTTTTCCTGGCTGTCCATGCCACAGTCCCGTCAGATGCGGCAACTCCGGCGGCGTAGTCCCCCAGTTTGAAAGTACTCGGAGTAAAATTGGTTGTTGATCCTGTGTATAAGGGATTTACGAGGGGGGCGCCTGCTTTGATAGCTTCCGTGGGTTCGATAACGAAATCGTTCTCTTTCCAGGTTACCTTGATTAACCTCAGCGCATCATGCGCCTCTTGCTCCGAATCGGCAACCACCACGGCACCACACGTCTCTCCATGCTGGTAGGCATATTTACCCAGCCAATAGATGGGCCTTGCACCGGCCGTATAAGTTTTGTCCTTGACCAGCGGGTCATCGTATCTTAGAACGTATCTTACACCCGGGGCTTTTTCGGCCGCGGTGGTGTCCATCGCCGTTATCTCGCAGTTAGCATAAGGGCTGGTCATATATATACCATAAAGCATGCCCGGCACGATGTAATCACGGGTGTACATGGCCCTTCCGCTGAACTTGTCGTAACCGTCTTTTCGTTTTTGACCAGTCTTGCCTAGAATGTCGTAACTTGTCTTAAGGTCGGTATCAGCCCAGATTTGATTGCCAAGAGGTAGTCCTTCTATACCAGGCATTATTTGCCTCCTTTAAGGGTAGTCACGGCTTCCTTGATTGCCAGCACGTGCTGTTGATAGGTACCGCAACGACACAGGTTGCCGGCCAGGGCTTCGATGATGTCATCGTCGGTGGGATTGGGATTGCGGTCCAGCAGAGCCTTGGAAGTACATACAAAGCCCGGAGTGCAATAACCGCATTGCATGCAGTGATACTTGATATAGGGCTCCATCAGCGCATGATTGGCCTGAGCGATGCCTACTGCCGTTTCAATCTTGGTGCCATCGGCATCGACTGCCAGGCTCATGCAGGTGAGTATCGGCCGTCCGTCCATGATAACGGTGCAGGAGCCGCATGCTCCACGCCAGCAGAAGGTCTTGATTTCATAGAAACCTAACACATCGTGTAGGAAATACTGCAGGTCCCAGCAGGGATCTACAACCTTTGTGTACGGTTTTCCGTTGACGGTAAAACTGATGCGCTGGCCGCCAACGAGAACCTCAACCACTTTTGTTATCGGTGGCGAAGTAACAGTAACTGTAGCAGTTCCTCCGGGAGAGGTAACTGTTTTTGTACTGGTAACTGTCTGTGTGGCGGTTTCGCCTTTGCAAGCTGAAAGGATCGTCATCGAGCCGACAGTGGCTCCGCCTACCAATAACCCAGCGTCCTTCAGAAATTCACGTCGGGAAATAGACGTTTTAGAGTTTGAATCATTTTTGACTTTTGGTTTTTCTCGTTCTTCTTCTTCAGTCATTTTTCACTCCTTATTAATTAATCGCTACCTGACCCAGTTGACCCCGTTTGAGATATTTCACCTCCTTTTTTAGTATCATGCCTACCCGACTTAATATCTTCGGGTCGCATTTGTAAACTTGTTTTTGATTCTACGCTTAAATCTAAGGTACCCTGTTGCTGAGCTTACATGTTTATCTTTATTCCTACCGTCTTATTCGTTTCATCAAACCCTGCCGCTCAGCCCGATTACACCCAGGGCTCCGCACACGGGAGGGGGAGGTTATCCAATTAAGCCTTTGGGTGGAAGAAAAAACACCCCGGCACCCTAGTTTCCCCCGGCAGAGTCTGATGAAAGATAATTTACACTATTCCCTTTTCCCCTCAGTTATTTCGGGTTTCCGTTTTATTAACGACTTTACTCGAACCACCGCTTCCATTTGGTGAATGGGTTTCGCCATGTAATCATCTGCCCCCAAATCGAAAGCTTTAACTATCTGGGACTCTTCCTTCGAATAAGAAAGCATTAGTATCGGAACATCTGAAATAGAGCGAATCTGTTTAATAGTTTCAAAACCGTCAATATCCTTAAGCACTGAATCCAGGATTACAATATCCGGTCTTTTTGCTCTCAGTAAATCGATGCAGCGTTCTCCTGACTCAGTTAGTTTAAATTCACTTTTAGGGAAACACATACTCAGGGCATGCTTTATAGCTTCGCAAGTATCGGTATCATTCAGGGCGATTAGTGCTAACAAGGAAGCCCCTTATTTGCCACATAAGAGAGGCTAACATCAATATGATAATAGAGGTGCTTATATATAGCGGATAAAAATTACAATGTTATTAGATATCTATAATGATTTCATTAGATACCAACGAGGTGCGAACGACTTAGCAGGGTTAAATTATGGGGATATTAGATGTTGAGTAAACAGAGCCCACGTCATGCCTTACTTTATTTTTGAGAAAAAATGTATCCAATTCCTGGAACTGTACGTATTATTTCAGGTTGTTTATAATCGCGCTCCAGCTTCTTGCGCAAGTTACCTACGTAGACCCTTATGGCATTTGACGCCCCTGGATAGTCTTGGGACCATAAGCAATGAGCTAAACAAGAGTGTGTTAACGCTTTATCGTGATTTCTGACAAAATGCAGTAGTAATAGGGATTCAGAAGGAGTCAACCTTATAGTCCTCCCATCATGCTCAATCTTTCGTGAAGCTGGATAAAATTGAAATGGCCCGATCCTTTGACAGCTTTCGAATTCGGTTGAATGATAAAGTAAACGGGCAGCCGATTTCAATCTCGCCAGTAGTTCCATCTGCCGGAATGGCTTGGTCAGATAATCGTTGGCTCCCATATCCAGAGCTCTGACCACATTGGATTCTTCACCACTTGCGGTCAAAATGACGACTGGAATATCACTAAACAACCGCAAATTATGCAAAACCTGGAAACCGCTGATCTCAGGAAGCCCTAAATCTAGAATTACAAGATCTGGTGATTCTGTTTCTACCATCCCAAGGCCAAGATTGCCGGTATTCGCTGAAAACACTTTGGCGTCAGGCCAACCCACCCTTAAAGTTAAGGTAATGATATTTACGATCTCAGCATCGTCGTCGATAATCAGGATGTTCATATGCTGCAATCACCTAGGTTTTTATAATTATACAAAGCTAATGTAAAACTGACCACGGTTCCCTTTTTTGTATGGCTTTTTACCCATATACGCCCGCCCTGTAATTCAATCAGCATTTTTGAAAGCGCTAATCCTAATCCTAATCCACCCCAACCGGACTGACTGGGTGAGCGTTTATAAGGTTCAAAAAGAACTTGCATGGTCTTTTTGCTTATACCATAACCTTCATCGGAAATACTCACAACCACTTCATGTCCGTTTCTGCGAGCTTTAATGGAAACCTTCCCTCCTTTACGATTGAATTTGATGGCATTTTCAATCAGGTTAAGAAGCACTTGTTCTAACCGGTCTCTATCAGCCAGAACAAACGGAAGATGGTTTGAGACCGTCAGTTCAAGTGTTTGGTCATGACTTTCAGCATAGGGTTTTAAATCTACTAAAACACCACCTAAAACATCAGGTAGCCTGGTCTCCTGACATTTCGATTCCAGTAAACCGAGTTCACCTTTTGATAGATCCAAAAATTCATTTACCCTGTGTTCAAGCCGCCTAGAACCTCTTGATACAGCGTCTGCAAATTCTTTTTGAATGCCGACAAGGTTAGTGGAAAGATATTCCGAAGCTGCCAACAGTGGAGTCAATGGTGTTTTTAGTTCGTGTGCCAGAGCCCTGGTAAACAATATTCTTTGCTCCGTTTGTTTTTCGGCTTCCTTACGAAGCGAAGCCTCTGTTTTTAATGATTGCTGCAGGTTGGCTTCTACCAGTTTGCGTTGCTCGATTTCTTCCCTTAACTGAACGGTTCGGTCGTCCACCAGTTCTTCAAGTTTATCTTTATATTGTTTTAGTTCTAGCTCGGCTTTTTTACGCTGGGTAATATCAGTGAGAGAAGCGAATACTCTATCCCACTTCTCTTCATGCCCCGGTGCTATGGTGAATTTGGTCAAAATATGCTTGACATTTTCTTTCAAGGTACGAATAGTTTCTTCTTTGGTAAAAGTAATTTCGCCATTTGCCAGCCTGGCATAATCGTCTTTTAGCGCCATGTAATTATCAGGGTATTTGTAGAAGACTTCTTTTTGCCTTTTCTGCAAATCCGCTATGGGTATATCTTGAGCCTCCCACAGCTCTAGATGCGCTCGATTGTAGCGAAAGGACTTCGACAAACTTACAGCATTAATGAATTGATTCGGGTTGTTAAGGAAATACTCGTGGAAATCGATCACCCCCTGGCAGCGCAATTCATCAAAGTAGTTTTTAATATCGGAGTAGTCCATTTCCCATAGGGTGATCGGGGCGTCGTCAAACAAGCTCCGGTATTTGTCCCTTTCGTCACTTAAGGCTTTCTCAAGTTCTTTTCGTTGGGATATGTTCCGAATATATACGACATTCGCATTTTTGCTTTGATATCGAGTGTATGAACCAGTAATTGTGAAAAACCACCATCATTGATCCACCCGTCGCCACATACATTGACCCACACCGGAAGATCTTATTTCTAGCATTCTCAGGTCATGAAGTCAATACCTCCTTTCTCCGGTGCGGAGACAGGCGTTCACGGTAGCTGGTGCCATCGATCGTGATCTGGTAACCGGCGTTGGCCAGGCGGTCCAGGGCGCTGTTACCGAGTACGGCATCATCG
>CAZUXO010000099.1:0-11633 GCA_964624325.1 uncultured Dehalococcoidales bacterium | reverse complement strand
CCGTAACGAGGTGTAGACTCGCACTGGTGAAAAAACAAGAGCCTCTCATGGAGCGGCTCTTTATTATTGCCCTAGATTAAATTCTGCCTAGCAGGTGGGACGCGTCATCTGGTAGAACTTGCCTTCGGTGACGATGGCCGGGGCGATAACCATCTCTGCCTTATGGAATTCGGCGATGGTGGCCGCTCCGCACACGCCCATCGAAGTCCGTAGCGCCCCCACCAGATTCTGGCTGCCGTGGGTAAGCGAGGTGGGGCCGAAGAGTATCTGCTCCAGTTTACCCTGCGTGCCCACCTTGATGCGCGTGCCGCGCGGTAGCGAGGCGTGGGGGTTGGCCATGCCCCAGTGAAAACCCAGCCCGGGCGAGCCCTCGGTCTGTGCGAATATCGAGCCTATCATGACGGCATCGGCTCCGGCTGCCATAGCCTTGCACACGTCGCCGCCCTTGCGGAAACCGCCGTCGGTAATGACGGGAACGTAGCGTTTGGATTCCTTGAAATAGTCGTCGCGCGCCTGGGCGCAGTCCATGGTAGCCGTTATCTGCGGCACGCCGATGCCCAGCACCTCGCGACTGGTGCAGGCGGCTCCGGGGCCAACACCCACCAGGATACCAGCAATCCCGGTTCGCATGAGGCCGATGCAAGCGCTGTAGCTGACGCAGTTGCCCACCACCACCGGTATAGGCACGCTCTTGCACAGCTCTTCGAACACCAGCCCGTGGGTGCTCTTGGAAATGTGTTTGGCGCTGGTTACTGTGGAGGCCACCACCAGTATGTCGGCGCCGGCGTCCACGATGGTCTTGACGTAGCGCTTGGTGTTAGCCGGGGTGATGGCTACAGCGCAAACGCAGCCACTCTGTTTGATAGCTTTAATGCGAGTAGTAATAAGCTCCTCGCGGATGGGCTGCGCGTAAGTCTTCTGCATGAGGGTAGTGACCTCGGTCTCGGGGGCTCTGGCTATTTGCGCCAGTATTTCGTTCGGATTGTCATAACGTGTCTGTACGCCTTCCAGGTTGAGCACTGCCAGCCCGCCCAGCTTTCCCATGCGTATGGCAAAGGCGGGATCTGTGACACCATCCATGGCGGAGGCAATTATGGGTATCTCGAATTTGTGTTTGCCAATCTTGTAGCTGATGTCAGTCTGGTCCGGGTTGATGGTCACATCCCCGGGGACGATAGCGACTTCATCAAAGCCGTAAGCGTGACGCAGTTCGCGAAATTTGGGTTTTGCCATAGAGGAAGTCCTCCCTTAAAGAAAAAGCATATCAAAAGGATATGTTCAAGTCAAGGAAAGAGTATCGTATTCGAGCATGGTACAAGGCCATATTACCTTGGCATTCCCGGTCTTGAAGAAACCAAACGAAATGCATCATTTTTTGCACTCAAGCTTAGAAATTGACAAACCCGTGTAGCTATTTTGCCCCTTTTATGTTAATATCTTCTCATTAAAGATCTTTAACAAAGTGGAGACGGTGGGCTGCTGTGTTGATGTCCACCCGGAGAATGTATTTCGGGCTTGGGAAAAGCATTCTGACAACGAATTGTAAACCAAAACGAAAAACGAATCCCGTGTCTGACCGTGCTTGAAAAAAGGGATTCGTTTCGTAAAATAAATATTTCGGAAGACACCAGGCGAGCAATCGGAACCCTCTCAGTTTACATAACAATTTTTTAAACATAATGACTTCTCTTTATGTTGTGGCCACGCCCATCGGCAACTTGGAAGACATCACCTTCCGCGCCGTGCGTATACTGAAAGAGGTTGCGCTCATCGCCTCAGAAGATACCCGCACCACATGCCGCTTGCTCTCCCGTTACGGAATTAAGACCCCTCTCACTAGCTACTTTGAGCACAACAAGAAAGCCAAGTTGGATTATCTCCTTTCGAAACTCCAGGAGGGCGATGTCGCGCTAGTTTCCGAGGCGGGCATGCCAGGCATCTCTGATCCTGGATATGAACTGGTCGTCGCTGCAAAAGATAGAGGCATTGCAGTTGTACCCGTCCCCGGGGCTTCCGCATTTATATCAGCGTTGGCTGTTTCTGGCTTGCCTACGGATGCCTGCCATTATCTTGGCTTTCTGCCGCGTAAGACTGGTGACAGAAAACGCCTTCTGGAGTCCGTAGCAGCCGAACAGGTTACGCTGGCAGCCTACGAGGCCCCCCATCGCCTGACAGAGGCATTACATGATATAATGACCGTACTGGGTAACCGCCGACTGGCTGTCTGCCGCGAACTTACCAAGATTCACGAAGAGGTCTTTCGCGGAACGGTGGACGAAGCTCTGATGCATTTCACAGGACCCAGAGGTGAGATCACACTGATAATCGAGGGTTGCCCACTACGAGCCGGGCAGCCTGAGCCTGCGGAGGTTTCAGCCCGTCTCAAGAAGATGCAGCAGTCGGGCGCAACCGCCAGGGAAGCAGTGGCGCAGTTGACCTCTGAAACGGGGGTTTCGCGTCGGGAACTTTACCGGCAATGGCTCGAGTTGAGATAATAAATAGTAACAGCAAGGAGATACACATATGAGAAGAGGTTGTCTTTCGGTAGGCACCGTAAGTTGCGACATTTGTAAACTCAAAATTCCTTATCCCGATCGCTATGTCATGGTGGATGAGGATGCTAAGGGGGTGGAGGTGGATAAGGGTGGCAAGAGCGTGCGCTACTGCACAGAATGCGCTCAGAAAAAGGGTTACGCTCATTATAAAGAAATCAAGGGAGAGATGATGCTAACTTTTCTGCCTGAAAGTCAGGCCATTCTGCCTTCTGAACCGACAGCTCTGGTCAAAGAGTAAGTCGTCAATTCTGACTCATTAAAAAAGGGAGGGGCGTAGGCGCCCCTCCCTTTTTTAATCTCTGGCCTATTTTGCCGATTTGTGCTAGATTACACTTAATTTAGGATTCAAATATGAGCGAACGAATTTTAGTTGCCGTGGCGTGGCCTTATGCCAACAGCCGCCTGCATCTGGGGCATGTTGCTGGGGCATATCTGCCGGCTGACATTTTTGCCCGTTATCATCGCGCCAAAGGGGATGAAGTTATCATGGTTTCCGGTTCGGACCAGCACGGTACCCCCGTGACCATCCGCGCCGAGGCGGAAGGTAAAACCCCGGCCGAAGTGGCGGAGAATTATCACAAACTATTTTTGGAAGATTTCGAAAAGTTGGGTATTTCTTGGGATCTGTTTACCACCACCCGTACCGCCAATCACGAAAGGGTGTCTCAAGATATCTTTCTCAGACTGCTGGAAAAAGGTTACATTTACAAACAGAGCGTTTCACAACCGTGGTGCGAGCGTTGCAAACGCTTTTTGCCCGACCGCTACGTAGAGGGGAGCTGCCCACTGTGCCAATCGCCAAATGCTCGTGGCGACCAATGCGAACAGTGCGGCAAACCTATGAATCCTGCAGAACTCGTAGGTGCGCGCTGTCGCACTTGCGGCACTCCGCCCGTTTACAAAGAATCAGAACATTTCTTTCTCAAGTTGAGCTCACTGGAGAAACCGCTTCTGGCATGGGTTAGAGAGCAGACTCATTGGCGTACCAACGTACTCAACTTCACCACACGTTTCCTCGAAGAAGGTCTGCATGACCGTGCCATCACGCGTGACATTGACTGGGGCATTCCGCTTCCGTTGCCCGGCTATCCAAATAAACGGATCTATGTCTGGTTTGAGGCGGTTATTGGTTATCTTTCAGCCAGCAAGGAATGGGCGCAGAGATCGGGTGACCCGGAAGCCTGGCGCAAGTTCTGGGAGGGCGATGCGCGAGGGTATTACTTTATCGGCAAGGACAATATCCCCTTTCACACTATTGTCTGGCCCGCCATGTTGATGGGCTACGGAGGTCTCGACCTTCCTTACGACGTCCCGGCCAACGAGTTCCTCACCATCGAATCCCAGAAGTTTTCCAAGAGCCGCAATCTGGCGGTTTGGGTGGCGGATTATTTTGAGCGCTACGATGCCGACCCCTTGCGCTACTTGCTTTCCGCCAATATGCCTGAGACAAGCGACACTGATTTCTCCTGGCGCGAGTTCGTGCGCCGCAACAACGATGAGTTGGTGGCCACTTATGGCAACCTTGTGCAGCGCGTGCTCACTTTTACCTACACGCGTTTCGATGGTTCCGTGCCGACTCCAGGAGTTATTGATGAGGCTAGTCGGGCTTTGCTGGATAAAGCACGGGATGCCATTGATGTGACGGATAAATTACTCTATCGTTGCCATTTCAGAGAGGCTGTCCGCGCCGGCATGACCCTAGCTCAAGAAGCTAACCGCTATCTTGATGAAAAGGCACCGTGGAAGGCTATTAAAACAGACAAAGAGGCGGCTGGCACATCTCTGTATGTAGCCATTGCAGTCATTTCAGCTCTCAAGACAGTGATGTATCCCTTCATCCCGTTCAGTTCGCAGAAGGTGCACGAATACCTGGGGTTATCAGGCAGGGTCGAAGATTGTGGATGGGATTTCGTTATGCCGGTCGCCGGGGCTAAGCTCGTCCCGCCACAGGTGCTTTTCACCAAGCTCGACGACAGTATTATCGAAGAAGAAACGCGGCGCATGGGGTTGGGAGCGGGCTAGAAAAGGACTACCCTTTTGGAACTGAAACAGGCCTATTCGCTGGTGGAATTGGGGTTAAAGGGCGTTGAGACAGATTTTAACAATCTTGTTGATAGCCAGATTGAATTCCCCGAGATGCAGAAGATGCTCCGGCAGGTGCTGGTGGGGGGCAAGGTAGTACGGCCTACTTTGACTCTGCTTTGCGGCAGCTTTTACAATTACAACCTTGCCTTGTTGCAACCGATGGCCACCGCCACTGAGCTGATGCATATTGCTACGCTGGTGCATGATGACGCCATCGATTCTGCCGACATGAGGCGTGGAAACGCCACAATTAATTCGGTCTGGGGGCTAGACCTGGCCATCCTCGTTGGGGATTTTTGTTTGCAAGGGCCGGAGAGTTTGCTGCCAGGACTGGCAACATCCGCGTGGTAACGCTTTTTTCGCAGACGCTGGGAATCATCGCACGCGGCGAAGTGAAGCAGGCGCTCTCGGCTTTCAGGCTGGATCAGACCTATGAACAGTACATTGAGCGCGTAGCTGCCAAAACGGCGGCGCTATTTACCCTCGCCACCGAAAGCGGTTCGGTGCTGAGCGGTGCGCCAGAAACTTCTGTGAAAATCCTCCACGATTATGGTCACAACCTGGGCATCGCCTTCCAGATAGTGGATGACATACTCGACTTCGTGGGCAACGAAAAAGAGGTGGGAAAACCGGTGGGGGCGGATTTGGCTCAGGGCACAGTGACTTTGCCTGCTTACATGCTGCTGGAACGCTATCCCAAAGACAATCCTCTGCTCAGGATAGCCAAAAAGGAAAACCTGCTCGAGAATACCAAGAAAGTAATCGAGATGATACGTGCATCGGATATTATCGACGAATGTTACAAACTAGCTGGGGACTATTGCACACAGGCCTCTCGGGATTTGAATAAACTTCCGGATAAGCCACATCGCGAGGCGCTGATGGCATTGGCGGATTACGTGGTCAAGCGCAAGAAGTAATATTGTATTATCTCAGCAGCAGGCAGGGCAAGATTATTTTTTGCTCTTGAACGACATAAAAGGGGGGCGGATAAAGACCGCCCCCCTTTTTGATTATTTAACGGATTGTTTTTACTTTGTTGACGATCGTTTTGGTTTTGGCGTGATAACAGGCAGTTTATCGGCTGTTTTGTTTTTCACCCTGGTTTTTTGGGTTCCCTCGTTGGAAGAGGGTGAAGACTGAGTTGTCGATTTTTCCGCCGGGGGTTGACTATCAGCGGGCGGTGTGTTGAAAACGGCATCCAGGTCTGGCCCTTCCAGCATTTCTTTTTCTAGCAACGCCTGTGCAAGCTGCTCAAGCTTGGCTTTATTCTCCCCAAGAAGCTTGGCTGCCGTCGCGTGGGCCGTCTGGATAATGCGGTCGACCTCTGTGTCAATCTGGTTAGCTACGGTATCACCATAATCGCGTTGTTCTGTTATCTCCCGTCCGAGAAAAACCATTTCCTCTTTTTGCCCGAAAGTGCGAGGGCCGAGCAGGTCACTCATTCCGAAGTTAGTAACCATGCGTCGCGCCAGGTCGGTGGCTTCTTTGATGTCTTGAGAGGCTCCGGTTGACATTTCTTTGAAAATGAGCTCTTCTGCGGCTCTTCCACCGAGATAGAAAGCCAGCACGTCCTCAATGTAGGAACGCATGCGGTACAATTTGTCTTCAGCCAGAGATTTGGTATAACCGCCTGCCATGCCACGGGGTATGATGCTTACTTTACGCATAGGTTCAAGATTTTTGCACAGGTGCCCTACCAGAGCATGGCCGGCCTCGTGATAAGCTGTGATTTCCTTTTCTTTAGGGGTCATGCGGCGACTCTTGCGTTCGGGTCCCATAAGAACGCGGTCTATGCTTTCTTCCAGTTCAGACATCTCGATGACCTTTTTGTTGCGACGCGCTGCCAGGATAGCAGCCTCGTTTACCAGGTTCGACAGGTCGGCGCCCGAGAATCCGGCCGTGAGTTTGGCGATAACTTCCAGATCGACTTCAGCTGCGACGGGTTTGCCTTTGGTATGCACTTTCAGGATAGCAGTGCGACCAATGATGTCAGGTCTATCCAGCATCACACGCCGGTCGAATCGGCCTGGGCGCAGTAGTGCGGGGTCAAGGATATCCGGTCGGTTGGTGGCTGCCATCACGATGACACTGACATTGGTGTCGAAACCATCCATTTCAACGAGTATCTGGTTGAGAGTCTGTTCGCGCTCGTCATGGCCGCCGCCCAGCCCAGCACCACGCTGACGGCCCACGGCATCTATCTCGTCGATAAATATGATACATGGGGCGCTGCGCTTGGCCTGTTCGAAAAGGTATCGCACGCGGGATGCGCCCACGCCCACGAACATTTCGACGAACTCAGAACCGCTGATAGAGAAAAATGGTACGCCGGCTTCGCCGGCAACAGCGCGTGCCAGTAGAGTTTTACCCGTTCCGGGCGGACCGATTAGTAGCACGCCCTTTGGAATGCGTGCGCCTAACGCCTGGAATTTCTCGCGTGATTTAAGGAATTCCACCACCTCACGCAGGTCCTGCTTGGCTTCATCGACCCCCGCTACGTCTTCAAACGTTACCGATGGCTTGTCCGAGTTGAAGAGTTTGGCACGTGATCGCCCGAAGCTCATGGCCTGATTGTTGGCGCCTCTAGCCTGGTTAAAGATAAATAGGAAGAAGATGCCGACAAAGAGTAGCGGCAAAACGGACAATAATATATTACCCCAGTCGAATCCGGATGGGGGCTTCGCGTCCACCTGAACTGTGGTCAGGTCGAGACCGGCGATATCATAGATGTTGGTGCCGCTTTCCTTTGTGGTTATATATTTGGCTCCGTCTGTTCCGGTTATGCTGATGGTATCGCCGCTAACCCCCAACGTCTTGATCTCGTGGGCCCGCGACATGGTTACAACCTGAGAAATCGGTATTGTTTCAGGTTTGGTGCCTGATCCAGGCAGGACAACGGTGAAAAAGGTTATTGCAGCCAGAATGATGATGACATATATGATTATGCTGCGTTTCCAGTTAATTTTCATGGGGAAAGCTCCTATTGATTACTCACAACAGTATAACACAAAAACATTTTACTAAACGTAAAAAAGCTCATGAACCTCGCTCCCTGCCAGAGAGTTGCCGTTCCTTTTGCACTACCCTGCGTTTTATTATAATATCAAACAAATCGAAACAATAGATATGACTTAGGTCAATGATTTAACTATGGGAAATGCGGAATTTTTAAGTGGTGCTCCTCTCATACTTGTTCTGCTGGGAGTGGGGTTCTTGGCTGGGAGTTACGGAGCGCTGATTGGGATTGGTGGGGCGGTGTTGCTTGTCCCCGTGCTGCTGCTTCTCTATCCCAGGGCCGAACCCGAAGCTCTTACCAGCATCACTATGGGAGTTGTGTTTCTAAGCGCCCTTTCAGGCACGGCGGCTTATGCGCGGCAGCGCCGCATAGACTATCGTAATGGTCTCCGATTCGCCTTGGCAACGGTGCCAGGAACCATCTTTGGAGTATGGGTGCTGCATTACCTGCCGCAAAGAGTATTCGCCATTATTTTCGGTGTCATGCTACTCGTATTTTCGGCTATTATTTGGCTGCGTCCGAAAACTAGAAATCCTTCATTGGCATACTCTGGAGCTTCAAAAAGCGTACTGACAGATCGCAATGGTGAAAAGTTTGAGTATTCCTTTAACCGCCCCCTGGGTGTAGTTCTCAGTTTTGGCACCGGTTTCATTGCAGGGCTGCTGGGTATTGGCGCCGGTATAATACATGTCCCTATGCTAATCTATGTCCTGTGTTTCCCAGCCCACATAGCCACAGCTACATCACATTTCATCCTGGTTTTCACCGGGCTCACTGGTACACTCGCTCACGTTGCTTCGGGTGCTTATTCCCAGAACTGGCAGATCCTCCTGTGGATTGCGTTAGGGGTGATTCCCGGGGCTCAGCTAGGTGCCTGGCTATCGCCCAAGGTCAGAGGTTTGGTACTGATGCGCCTGCTGGTGCTTGCGCTGGTGCTTGCAGGCGCTCGTCTGGTAGTTGTCGGTGTAAGGGGTTAGATTAAACCTTTTGATAGGTCTCTTTCAGCAGCAGTGCGTCCTCTTCCCGGTTGGGGCTTTCACAGATGACTGTCCCGCTGACGCCGTGGTCTTTCAACGCCCTTAGAAGGTCTTCGTATTTCAGGTCTGAGGCGCGCAATGGAAGGTGCTTCTTTTCGCCACCCTTGCCAAACTCTATGCCGGAGATATGCATGTGCATGTTTTGCAACGCGGTCTCTCCCAGTTTTTTCCTGAGGTCTTTGAGAAGGCTGCTGAATTCCCCGTAAGTATTATTGCCACCTGCGCGGGCGTGACAATGGGCGAAATCGATGCACGGCTCCATTCTCGGGAGTTCTGTGGCGAGCCGGACTATCTCGTCTATGGTGCCGAACTGGGTGGGTTTGCCCGAGCTTTCGGGCCTGAGCAGAATTGGATTGGCATCGGTATCCAGATCGTCGAGTACAGCTCGGAGAGCCGTTTTTATCGTATCGTACACCCCTCCCGGTGCGTCCCCTAAATAAAAACCAGGATGGAATACGATGCTTTGTGCCTCGCATAGCCAGGCGACTCTGGCAGACTGATATAGTCTTTTGTGGCTGGAATGCATTTTGGCATTTTCGTGGGCGTTAAAATTTAAGTAGTAAGGTGCATGTACGGAAAGTTTAATTTTGTTATTTCTTGCTATCCCGGCCATAGCCTTTGCCTGAGCTTCGTTGAGGTAGATGCCCTGAACGAATTCCAGCTCCATGCAGTCCAACCCGAGTGCGGCCACACGGCGAATGCCCTCACCGGTTTCCTGGGGCCAGGTGCTGAGAGGGATCCCGGCTGTTCCGAAAAGGATATTTGCCATCAAAAGAGTATAACAGTTGAACCAGAGATGAAGCTAATAGGGACGATGGCGCTCTCATTGAAAGTGTTATGCGGGAATAACCAAATGCAAGGGGACCCGTCAAAGTCTCCTCGACCATGGAAAACCAACATTGGGTTCAAGCCGTGCAGGTGGCTAGTCCTGCTTCGAAAGGGCTACTTTCATCAGATAGACTCCGGTCAAGAAAAGGATAAAGAACACAGCTACCAATAGCGCAGCCTGCCATAAAAAATGCAGCGGCAGCGAACCCAGTTTGTCCCATTGCTGTATGATGGGTGAAGACGTAGCTGAGGCCACAAATCCGATGACTCCCACCGCGAACAAAATCCCTCCTAGGATAAACACCAGCAAACCAGCCATAATATTTCCACGCATAGACAAACTCCTTAGTTGGGAAGTATAGGAGAGCGGTTTTGGCCTGTCAAACCGCTCTATTATTGGAAGGACCTCCAGGCTGGGAACGAAGACTGTGCTAAAATGAGGTGGATTTAAGGAGAAGTTATTCTGAAAACCATCGATAAAGCGCATCGCATTGTTGAAATCGCCAGCGATAAGTTGGGGTCTGATATCTCGCTGCTGGATATGAGGGGTGTGTGCGGTTTCGCTGATTTCTTCGTTATCGTGAGCGGTGAGTCAGCGCGTCAGTTAGATGCCATATCGGAAGACATAGAACATTCCCTCAAGAAGGAGGGAATGGCAACCTATCGCCGAGAAGGTACATCCGCTTCTGGCTGGATGTTGCTGGATTATGGCGATATTATCGTGCACATTTTCTCGTCTGCGGAGCGGGCTTACTACAAGTTTGACGATTTGTGGGATTTAGCCAAGCCCGTGGTTCACATGGCGTAAGCTACTGCTCGCGCCCGTATTTCATAAGCTCAAAGTCCTTGAAGAATAGTTTAATCTCGTGTTCGGCCGTAGGTAACGAATCAGACCCGTGAACGGCATTACGTTCGATATCTGTACCGAAATCCTTGCGTATGCTGCCAGGGGCAGCCTTGGCCGGATCAGTGGCTCCCATGACTGTCCTGATGGTGTGTACGGCATCCTCACCCTCGAACACTGCGGCCACGATAGGCCCCGAAGTGATAAAGCTTATCACCCCTTTGAAGAAAGGTTTTTCTTTGTGCGCCGCGTAATGGCGTTCGGCTAAAGCCTGGTCCATCCGCAGCATTTTAAGCGCTACCAGTGTTAGCCCGGCGCTCTCCAGCCTTCCTAGGATGGCTCCGCTGAAACCTCTCTCAACCGCATCCGGTTTAACCAATAACAGTGATTGTTCCATTTTCATTTCCTCCATTTATTTTTGGCTTTCCAGTATGGCACGTTTGCACAAGCTTCTCAATATCCAGGGCATTTAGTTCGCTCAGAGAGTCCACCACCAAATTGGCCAATTTAAGACTCTCTCGAGGATGGTTTGCCGCAACTCCAACACAGCACATTCCCGCGGTGTAAGCGCCTGCTACCCCGCCCACGGCATCCTCGATGACCGCACAGCAGCAGGGTTCGATATTCAGCTTTTCTGCGGCCAACAGAAAAATTTGCGGGTCAGGCTTGCCTCTGGTTACTTCCTCCCCGCTCACTATTATCTTGAATAGTGACTCAATATTCAGCATTTTGAGGAAAGTCTCGACATTCTGCCTGGGGGCAGATGAGGCTATTGCCATGATGATCCCTCGCTTGTGTAGCCCTGTAATTAGATTAATTGCTCCAGGCATAGGAATAACACCGTCGCGGAGTACTGCTTCGCGGAACAGCAGCGTTTTCTCACGACTGATGCAGGCTATATCTTCAGGCGTAACCTGTGGCCCCAGCGCGATCCGGATAATGTCGTCGTTGCGCAACCCAAAACTCTTTCTGAAATCCTCGTTGCTGAAAGCCACACAGCGACTACCGAATACTGTTTGCCACGCTTGGAAGTGCTGTGCCGCAGTATCGACGATGGTTCCATCCATGTCCCAGATGACCGCCATGAGTTTGCAGTCAACGGGTGGCGGCAAGGCTCCGGCGCTCCTCGATTTGGGTGGGCTTATATGCGGGCGCCTGAGATAGATAGGTTGCAAAGTGGCAGCATCATCGTAAAGTCCTTCGAGTAACCTTTTTTCTCCGAGTGCCGCCAGGAAACCAGGACGCCGCAATCTGGCTACTGCCGG
>CAZUXO010000098.1:0-3660 GCA_964624325.1 uncultured Dehalococcoidales bacterium | reverse complement strand
ACACGACGCTCTTCCGATCTCTTAACTTCGGTGCAATGGTGTCAATCGGTTTCACTGAAGAAATATCCAAATTGATTTTCCCTATAGTAATGTATTGGCTATGGCGAAACCGCCATCAGGCTGATGGTCTGATTATCGGTGTAGCCTCTGGAATGGGTTTCGCTGCCTTCGAAACATTGGGTTTCGGACAGCAAGCTTTCATGGAAAACCACGGCAGCATTGGTTCTGTGGAACAGCTATTGTTGCTGCGGGGGTTACTGTCCCCTGCTGGGCACGCGGCCTGGACAGGGCTGATATGTGCAGTACTCTGGCGAGAACGTCGGGCTGCTGGGCACGCTGTAATCAATCCGAAAGTCATAGGAGCCTTTTTAATTGCCGGAGCTCTCCATGCTTCTTGGGATGTGGTTAACATTCAAAAAGTGCCTGTGATTGTATCATATGGGGGTTCGGTGCTAATTGCAGTATTTAGTCTGGCGTTATTTCTGCTGCTCTACCGCGATGCGTACCAACACCTTCGGTTTGGCGAAGTGCACGGTTACGACGAATCACACCCGTGAAATTGATAGGGTGAGCAGCCCGGGGAAAAAAATTGGCATAGAATTGTTTAAGGCTTAACGATTGGCGAACATGACTTGTTGGATGACTGATTTACACTAAAGCAAGTCTAATAACATATGGCAAAGTGTCAATATGCCGGTCCAAAAGTGCGAACTGGACCCGCAACAACGGGCAAAGCTCTTTGCCCGGCAGGTAGTATAAGGCAGTCCCTGAAAGTGAGCCCTGGAATGAAGAGGGATGTTTGCCCGGCATTCCTGCCTACTACGTCGATTTTGTCTCCTGTCTTAACCGCCCTTATATTTTCAGGGTTAGTCAGGTAACATTTGATTTGGTCCACCCAGATAAAGCCTTCATTCATTCCGGTAAACATACGGTCATTGACGCGTACTTCTTTAAAGACAAAAACAGCGCCGTCATACTTGGCCCTGACCGAAACAATATCCACGTTCCCAACAAAGTAGGTACTTACCAGCGCTTGCGGATCAACTTGTATGCAGTCGTAATACATCGGCGGCAGATATGGTACTGGAATAAAAGTGGCTCTTGTTTGGCAACCCATTAACACCAGAGGAGCTGGAGTTACCAGGATTATCAACAAAAGCGTGATTGCCTTTTTAAGTGTTCCTATAATCTCTGGCATCTCATCGACCACTAAATGAATTCATTTCCCATTGAAAGTGATATTTTTAATTATAATCTAATGTGTATATAACCACAATGCGATTGGTAACACTGCCGAACGACACTTGTGATATCCAATGAATGGGACCTACGAGGGGAGGAACATAATCGCTCCCGGATGTAAAGTTCCGACGAATTTCGAAGTTTGTAATTAGGCCTCTTTTCCAACTGTTCATAGTTTACTGTTTGGAAACGACAGCATGTCTTCCTATTGACAATCGGTTTTAAGTGAGCGATAATAACCCCAACTTCTGGAGGGTATTGCAAGTTCGAATCAGGCAGTGCATCGAGAGAGTTTTAGGTAGCATGAAAATTTCTCTGCCCCACTCAAACAGGTAACCGCTCTCTTTCAAAGCTGAAGCTTGGAGGGTGTCAGGCTTAATGGCTGATTGTGCACAACATCTTTGATATCTTAAGCAGTTTAACGTAATCAAATATGAGGTAGAGGAGGATAAAGAAAAAAGAATTATCGGTTTCCCGGTTCTTAAATTTATTATAGGAGGACTTCAAAAAGAAAAATGTCAGAAGAAAAAGAAAGCAAGAATCTGTCAAGACGGCAATTCCTCAAAGACGCCGGTCTGCTGGTTGGGGGCACCGCAGTTGGTTCATTGACTCTCGCTGGTGCCTGCTCGACCGCTGCTACGACGACCACCAAGACCGTGACAACTACTGTTAGCGGAGCTGGTGCAACCACTACTGTTACGGTTACCTCACCGCCTGCAACCAAGGTTGTTGAGGTTTTACCTGAGGGTGTTGTTACTCTGAAGGTAAACGGCCAATCAATTCCACTCACTGTGGACCCGAACTGGTCACTGGCCTTCGTACTGCGGGAGAAACTCTCCCTCACCGGTACCAAGATGGGCTGCGACCGCGGCGAGTGCGGTACCTGCACCATCCACATGGACGGTACGCCGGTTTTGGCCTGCATGGTGCTGGCCTGCGAAGCTGAGGGCTCTGAAATTCTGACCATTGAAGGCCTGGCCAATGGTGCCACCCTTCATCCGGTGCAGAAACTGTATATGGACAGGGCTTCCTTCCAGTGCGGCTTCTGTACTCCCGGGAACATCATGACCACGGTAGCTCTTTATAAGAAATTCCCGAAACCCACCCGTCCCCAGGCTAGGGAGGCTCTTTCCGGAAACCAATGCTGGTGCATTGACTACACCCGGACGCTCAACACCATTGTCAAAGGAGTGAGTTAGACATGGCTATTACACTGGATCAAAGTTTTGAATTTGGAAAAGACTTAACTGTTATCGGGAAACCACAAGTGCCTCAAGAGGCCCAGTCAATTGTTACCGGCACCAATATGTTCACCTACGACCGTCTTGCCGGCAAAAAGCTCTTCGCCGCTATCCTCGGTTGCCCGCATGCCCACTGCAAGGTTAAAAGCATTGATACCAAGGCCGCAGAAGCACTCCCGGGTGTTAAAGCCGTCATCACCATGAATGAGCATCCTAACTGGAAAACAGACGAGGTGCTTGTCTGGGGGTGGGAAATCGCCGCTGTGGCCGCCACCGACCCGGATATTGCCGAGCGGGCTGTTGACTTGATCAAGGTAGAATATGAAGTATTGCCCTTCATCCTCGACCCCGCTGAGGCCATGAAGGCCGGCGCTATCAAGGCAGGAACCTTCACCGACGGCAACGTTACTGCCAACCCCAGCCGCTTCACCCGCGGCAGTATCGTAGACGGCTTTAAAGCCGCCGAGGTAACCATTGAAGTTGAAACCCCCTTTATCCGGCCGCATTCTCAGAATACCATTGAGCCCTGCACGGGTATTGCATGGTGGGAAGGCGATCATGTATACAGTTACGACCAGGGTCAGAACCCTCATTCTGCCAATCAAACCTTTGCCTCTCAGCTGGGCATTGCTGAAAACCATATGCACAATGAGGAACCAGCCGGAGCCGGTGGTTATGGCGGGGGTGGCCAGACCAACGAGCCGGTAATGTGCGCCTTGCTTGCCAAGAAAGCCGGCATGGCCGTGGCCTACCAGCGCACCCGCCGTTTGCAATCCATCCGGCGCCGTAATCACTATTCGCCTAAGGGTATCACCAAGCTCGGCGCCAAGAAAGACGGCACCCTGACCGCCTGGCAGCAGAAATGGTACAGCCACGGCGGCTTTAACGCCGCTGCTGGGAACGGTGTGGAAAACCTCGACTGCAGCTACATCCTGCCCAACGCTGAAGCGGAGACTTACGGTGTAGCTACCAATACCGGCTTCGGCGCCGGCCATCGCTGCCTTATGCATCCCGAAGCGCAATGTACCATGGATGTTGCACTTACGGCCATGTCCGAAGCACTCGGGATGAACCCGCTCCAATTCCTGCGCAAAATCAGCATTAATGATGACACATTGAACCAGGACAATGGTCAGCCCATGACCGCTGCCTCGCTCAGGATGGCCCTTGAAGCAGT
>CAZUXO010000097.1:0-2584 GCA_964624325.1 uncultured Dehalococcoidales bacterium | reverse complement strand
ACAAGTAGCCTAAAACTGGCCGAGTGGTAACACCCATAAGCCAATCCGAGACTCATGAAGAGCCCTGGTTGGCTTGTTGTTTCAGGAGGGCGACATGACTCATTTTCTACTTTTTGAGTGTCTTTCACCGCAAGCCCGTGGTGTACTCCTGGCTTGCGCTCCCAAAGGCTGGAAACCACCGCACAATGACAAGTTTGGCAAGTTGCAGGTTCACGCCCCTCATCTTGCACAGACCGATGAGGAGAGATTGGCACAGGAAGTCGCACCGATAATGCGAGCCACCCCGGCAGAGGTGAAGCATTGGAAGTAAATTCCTGTTGTCCTAAATGCGCCGAATTATGGGATGACTGTAATTGCGCGTCATGGCCGTCGAAATATATCATCTTCGCCCGTCCTCAAATTTTCTGGCTATTGCATACGGGGTTCATCCTAGAAAGCACAGATGGTTATACCGACGAGAAAGTCGACAGACCAAGAAGTGAGTCTGCCCCGTTTGAGCCAGTGTGTTGCGTCGTAGCGGAGGTAGAAGCCCGTGTTGCTCGTTGTGGCGAGGCGGGTGAGGCTTTGGAGGACGAGGCACCGAATGTCGAGACGATAGCGCAACTGAGCAGGCCAGCCAGACGTGCGTTGAATTACTGCTCCGGATGGAGAAGGCGCTCCATGAGTTACAAGAAATGGCGATGGCAAGAGAATGAACGGGATTAAACCTGAAAGAGAGAGTATTGATGGTAGCTACAACGTTAGCAGGGGTGCTCAAACGGCTAAATAGGTGCAGTGTAACTAACGGTGGTTGTGATGGCTGCAAGGTAGAATTATGCTGCGTGAGCGTGTTCGATTCTTTGTGCGAGTACTCACCTACACATAAGAGCTATAAAAAAAGGTGTGCTACATATAGCCGTCTTCTGAGAGTGCTTGAGGATAAAATATCCTCAGAATGCTAACAACTTACGCCACTCTTGACAAGCGCAGGCATGCATGGATTATACTTCGAGATGTACTGGTCGGAGGTGTGCAAACACTCCGGCTTTTTTGTTGCCCGCCACTATTTCAACTTCAGCGCTGCACGAATGCGTCCACACCAACAACTGTAACCAAATACCGGATTGCGAGGTTGTATGACACAGAAAACCATTTGTCCTGAATGCGGCAGCGACTGCCACTCTGAATCCGGAGTTTGCCTCGCGTGCAGGATGGATAAAGAGAAAGCGCTCTTCATAGAGTATTACCGGCAATTCGGCTCGGTGGGCCAGGCAGCCAAGCTGAGTAAGGTAAGCCGCCGCGTTGTCTACAACTGGATGGAAACAGACTTGGAGCTCAAAGCCCTGTATGACGAAGAACTCAAGCCAACCGAACCGACGATATCCTGAGCTCGCTATACCAGGTGGCGCTGGGGGAAAAGAATTATACACAGGCACAGGTGACGGCCGCCATCTTCCTGCTCAAGGCGCTCGAACCCAAGACCTTCTCCGAAAAGTATCAGACTGGTGACTGTGGTAACGGACCCATAAAGATCGAGTTCATCCTGGAGAAACCAAAAGATGGAAGTAAACCTATCGTCTGGAGCGCCTCAACAACTCCTGTCGTCCAAAGTCACCGAAGTCTACCAGGCCAATCTTGATGCGAAAGAGCTGACCATCGTCAACGTGGGCGGTGCCCGCAGCTCCAAGTCATACTCTCTCGGGCAAATGATAGTCTTCCGCCTTCTCTCCGAAAAGAACAAACGCTTCGGTATCTGCCGCAAAACATTCCCGGCATTGCGCATGACGACCCTCGATTTGATGTTGCGTTTATTCAAAGATAACGCGCTCTACTCGCCGGAACGCCACAACAAGACGGCCAACACCTTCGAGTACGAGGGCAACCTGGTACAGTTCTTCTCGCTCGATGACCCTGAGAAAATCAAGAGCGCCGAGTTCAACTACCTCTGGATGGAAGAGGCCAACGAGTTCACCTACGAAGACTATACGGTACTCAAGCTGCGCATGAGCGGCGCATGCGGAGAAAATGAAAAGAATCATATATACCTGAGCCTGAACCCCGTCGATGAGAATAACTGGATTGCGCGCAAGCTGATCCACGAAAATGATGTGCTGGTGATTCACTCGACCTACAAAGATAATTCCTTCCTCGACGACTCATATAAAGCCATGCTGGAAGACCTCATCAACCAGGACGAGAATTACTACCGCGTTTACGTGCTGGGGGAGTGGGGCAAGCTGGAGAACCTTGTCTTTCGCAACTGGAAGGGCACTGCAAGGGTTCCGGATAAGGTGGATGCTTTCGCCTATGGTCTCGACTTCGGCTATAACAACCCCTCGGCCATCGTTCGCGTCTCACTGGGCGAGCGTGAGGTTTATGTTGAAGAGCGGCTATATCAGACGCATATGACCAACGCGCAGATCATCGATTTCCTGTCTCACGAGCCTAAGGGCGACATCTACTGCGACCCGACGGAGCTGCAGCACATCGAGGAAATCAAAGGCGCGGGCTTTTCAGCCTTCGCTGCCAACAAGGACGTCAAGCTGGGAATAGACCTGTGCAAGCGGCAAACCCTGCTTATCACGCTGGACTCGGCCAACCTGCT
>CAZUXO010000096.1:0-7148 GCA_964624325.1 uncultured Dehalococcoidales bacterium | reverse complement strand
ACGGTACCGAAGAGGAACCCCAATCCCACCGTAACGATTAAAAATACAACTCTCTCAGCAGTCTAGGATGTTCGCAATTCAGATAGATAAGCTCCGGCACGGAATGGCAGACATCTAGAAAAACCACAACGGCGCGATAGTCTGCCTTGGCTGCGCTGTGCTAAAGCCGAAGCGCCCCACGTACCCGTACACGGGCGTAACGCATGATATCTAGGTATCGTCAACTCGAGGGTAGCTTGGCAATCTCGTTCCCCCGTCGTTGTCATGCTGGAGGCCAGGGTGGCTGAAGCATCTGGAGGGGCGAAGGAGTCCTCTCCCTTTCCCAAAAGGGAGACTGTCCGCGCCCCGCGGACTGAGTAGGATTTCCCCCGTGTCCTTACGCTGAATGCTGACCGCTGACAGTTGAAAGCTCGTTGCATCAATCTCGTACCCTCGTTGTCTCTGTCATTGCATCTTGCGCTGGAGCACATGGTCAAGTACATGTTGCGGGAAAAGTTGACACAATGATACCAGCAAACACTCGGAAATTGACTTATGTCCGCTTTTTAGATACCATTGTCCCCATAATGGATACTATAATAAATGACTCTGTTGCGCCTGCCCTTTTCGGAAAAACCCGTCGCAATATCCTGGCCATGATCTTCAACCACCCCGAAGAAGAATTTTATCTGCGGCAGATAGCCAGATCGAGCGCATCCGGACGCGGCGCTGTACAGCGTGAACTGGCTAACCTCCTCGAGGCCGGCATCCTGAATCTACGCCGTCAGGGGCATCTGACCCTCTATTCCGCCAATAATAATAGCCCGGTATATACCGAGCTGCATAACCTCATGACCAAAACTTCCCCGATGCTGGCCGCGAGCGGCGCAGCTCGCAACATAAATGTGCCTCAAAAGCCATTGGAGGCATTCTGCCGCAAATACCATATCAGCAAACTGGCTTTTTACGGCTCTGTCTTGCGTGAGGATTTTAGCCCCGCCAGCGATGTGGACGTGCTGGTGGATTTTAAGACAGGGCATGTGCCAGGTTTTGCTTTTTTCACCATGCAGGACGAGCTGTCCAGACTCCTCGAACGCAAGGTTGACCTGCACACTCCGGGCGACCTCAGCCGACACTTTCGGGATAAAGTAGTAGTCGAAGCCGAGGTGCATTATGGTTAAACAGCGAGACCTGGATCGCCTGCGTCACATGCTCGAGGCCGCGCAGAAGCTCGTGGATTACAGCCACGGCAAGAGCCTGTCCGAGATTCAAGGAGACGAACTGTTGTCATTAGCCCTGCTCAGGCTGCTTGAGGTTTTCGGCGAAGCCGCCAGGTGCATGTCAGAGCCCCTGCAAAAACGCCATCCGGAAGTCCCCTGGGTTGAAATTATCGGCACGCGGGCCTGGGTGGCTCACGGCTATATGGATATAGACATGCGCATAGTTTATAGCGTACTCCTGAACGATCTCCCGCCGCTCATAACGCGGTTGCCTGCAATTATTAAGGACGAGAGTTAGTTATGAGTAGGTTGGCGAACGATATGCCCTTGCGCGCGTTTAGTTTTCCTCTCCCTTTGGGGGATTTTCCACATTTCCTTGCGCTGAATGCTGCCCGCTGCACGCTCGTGTTTTGTAATTGATTATATGAAAGCGCTCTTGTAAGTCTGATTGATCAAAGTTTAGTTAAAGATTCAAGTGGAAAAACAGTTCCAGATCCAAGTATAAAGTCAATGCCCACCGGTTCGTACAATGCCCGGCTTTCCAAGATGCTGACCTCTGCTATGCAGGCGAAATTGAAGAACTGCGGAACGCCGCTACTCAAGTAATTGTTATTCTTCGGCAATGATACTCTTTCTACTTCCATCCTCCAAAACTATTATTAATCCAATTTATCCAGGCATGCACTTAAAATACTGCCTGCTTGCAATGTGGCGCATCTAGCTTTGTTCCTAGACTTAGCATATCTACTTAACGGGTTTACTGTTTATTTCTTTTAGGATCCAGTCGCGCAACATGGTATTAGCCCCGTGGGTCAGGGTCTATCCGCGCTTATAGCATATGTGTCTGAGCGCCATATATACACCATCATCTATGCGAACAACCCTTTTATGCTTTGGCGGAGAAGGGATATCCATGTTCTCGGTTACTGGTTTAAGGCCGCCTTGTATTCTTGCATCTGGTTTTTCCTAGCTATTCCGAACATATCCCCTTCGTGGTGAATTAAATTAGTACCCAATTTTAGACCCACGTGCCTATTTCGCGGCTTCTGCACAGCTTTTTCGCTTTTTGTAATGTGATACTAAATTCCATCGGTGATGCATTTTTGCCTGTACGCGCCTTGTTAGCGGACTGAACTGAATAATAAGGTAATATGCGCAGAAGTAGCATTATTTAACCTCAACCTCTATTACCTTCTTTTGGGCGGGTTGGGAACTACCAGGAACTGCCCCTGTGCCATAATATTCAAATAAGATAATGCTTTTACCCCTTACCAGTGCCTTGAAGCGGAAATTATCTGTTCCTCCGTCAGCCACGGCAATCGGACCTCCCGTAGATGGGGTTTGCTTGGGCTGATATACCTGATATACCTTGTCTACAAAGGCCAGCAAACCTGTATCGTGCGTTTCTCGCCAGGTGTAGCCGGTGAATGGATTTTGGGGCAGTGGGATGGTGAACTCCTGCCCGGACTCAACAGAGATTACCTCATCGATTACCACTGTCTCGCTGAGAGTCGTGGTAACGGTCTCGGTAACCACTGAACTGCTGCATCCAAAAGCTATTGCAAGTAGTATCACCCCTATGGCCATAAGCCATTGTTTTCGCATATCCACCTCCATTCTATTTCCTTAACCGATGTCTGTGCTTTCATATCTATATTTTACCTATAAAATATGCGCAAAGTCCATATTATTGGTGCCTGCGACAGCCTGCACACATTATCCGCCAAGCCTTTATGTATTATCATGGCCAGATGATGTGACTGTGTTAAAATAAAACCAGTCTCGGATAGCTCAGGGAATTTGTATGGCAAACAGGACCATCATTCATATTGACCTCGACTCCTTCTTTGTTTCGGTAGAACAGGTGCTCAACCCCGAACTCAAAGGCAAACCTGTTGTCGTCGGCGGTAAGCCTGGCCGCAGAGGGGTCGTCGCAACAGCTTCCTATGAAGCGCGAGCCTTCGGGCTTCACTCCGGCATGCCAATAGTAACTGCCGCCAGATTATGCCCGCAAGCCATCTTTCTCGAAGGGGATTTTAGCAGGTACCATGAATACTCAAGGAAGTTTATGGCAATACTTAATGACTTCTCCCCGTTCATCGAACCGATGGGCATCGACGAAGCCTACCTGAATGTGACCGGGTTTGAATCCATACATGGTTCCATACGGCAGATGGCGCAAAAGATGAAGCAGCGGATCCGTAGTGAAATAGGACTCTGCGCTTCTATTGGTATCGCCAGCTGCAAGGTGGTAGCCAAGGTCGCGTCAGACCTCTCCAAGCCGGACGGGCTTATCGAAGTGGCGCATGGTGAGGAACGCAACTTCCTGGCGCCGCTGCTCGTGGATAAGCTACCCGGAGTTGGGAAGCAGACCCTGAAAGTCATGAGCGGCCTCGGGGTGCACACGATAGGTGACCTTTCCCGAATACCTTCATTTACCCTGAAAAGCCGCCTGGGTGCTATGGGAGAAATGCTTCACAGGCTGGCTAACGGCATTGATGACAGCCAGGTGTTGCCGCCCGGCGAAGCCAAGTCCATCAGCCGGGAGACCACTTTCGGAGAGGACACCCGTGACCGTTCGTTCCTAGAGGCAACCCTATGGACCCAAAGCGAGAAGGTGGGTTCTGACCTGCGGAAAATGGGCAAACAGGCAAGGTGCGTGACCTTAAAGTTGAGGTATGCTGATTTCACCACCATTACCCGCAGCCATACCCTTAGAGAAAGCACTGTCACCGATCAGGTGATCTTTAATACGGGCATTGCTTTGCTCAACCGGGCACTGTCAACGGAGAGGCCGGAAGTGCGACTGATCGGCATCGGTGTATCGAACCTGGTGGAAGAAAGTTGTCAGGCTATGTTATTCGCTCCCTCCTCTCAAAAACTGGAGTCGCTGAACAGAGCCATTGATAGGATTAGAGATAGATATGGCTTTGGAGCCATCCAGACCGGCCATGCGATACGATTGAAAGATATTTCAACTCAACATTAAGGGTTTGTGGTACATTGGCTGATGCATTTTCTTCGTTATTTATATCCGCAGCGATAACTATACCCGCTGATTGATAATAGTCATGCCGTTAAAAGTGTTGCGGCTATCTACTTAACGGTGATACTTTTACATTCTTTTATGAGCCACTCGCGCAATATGGTGTTAGCCCCATGGGTCAGGGTCCATCCGCGCTTCTGGCATATGTGTCTGAGCGCCATGTATACACCATCATCGATGCGAACAACCCTTTTATGCTTTGGCGGAGAAGGGATATCCATGTTCTCGGTTACTGTGTTTAAGGCCGCCTTGTATTCCTGCTTCTTTTCCACCCTGCCTAGTCTAAACATATCTCCCTCCTGAATGTTACCATTTGTTACCATTTTTGTTACTTCCTATCTGATGCGCTGATTATCTGCATAGTATCCGGGATACATTTTGAACTATTGGGGTGACGAAATTATTCATCCATCACCCTAATATTCCCTATGCGCCGCCTTTTAGCGGCATAACTGAGCATCGGTGCAATATTGGCACAGTTATCTTTATTTAGCCTCGACCTCTATCACTTTCCGTTGCGCTGGTTGGGAACCACCGGGAACTGCCCCGGGGCCAATATATTCAAACACGATGATACTATTACCCTTTACCAGTGCCTTGAAACGGAAGTAATCCGTTCCTCCGCCACCTACAATGATTGAACCGTCTGTCGGTTGAGGCTGTGAAGGCCGGTACACTTTTTCCACAAAGGCCAGCAAACTAAGGTCGTGGGTTTCGTACCATTTGCAGCCAGTAGACGGATTGGAATCCATCGAAACGGTGAACTCCTGCCCGGTCTCAACAGAGATCACCTCATCGATTACCAGTGTCTTGCTGATAGTTGTTGTAACGGTCTCGGTAACCACTGAACTGCCGCATCCGGCAGCCATTGTAAGCAGTATCATCCCTATTGCCAGCAGCCATTGTTTCCGCACATTTACATCCATAACGCTGATGATCTAATCCGGCTTCCCGGAAGCCTTCTGAAAATCAATGTTAATCGTTTCCGGTCCGCGCATATATTCCAAGTACAGTTTATAGTAGGTTGCCTTGATCCCGGCGGTCAAAAGCTCAGTAACAACCCCTTGGATGGTCTTGTGTTGCCGTCTCGCCATCATTTTGATGGCGAAATGCAGCTTATGAGGTATCATAATACTCTTGTCTGGATAGTCTACAGGTACCATATCAAGCTCCTTATTGACCGCATCGATGTGACCCTTGAGTTCCTTCAGTGTATCTGGGTTTCGCATATTCGCTCCTAAATTATAATTTTTTATAATGTAATAATAATCGTGCCTGTAACACGTACTACTCCATCAACATTTTACTCCTTACTTTCACGCAAAATCCATGTTTTTGGTACCTGCAATATCCCAGCGCGCATCAATTGCCGGGTAGATACGCACACTTCTGAACAGTGGCACGGCAATTATGAACCGAAAATATGGTGCCATTACCACTCATGGGGCAGACGGCCTGGGAAACATTTAGACTTAGGAGGGGGGAAGTCACCCGGGAAAATTACTGCGGCCTACAAGGGCAAAAACCATGTGGTTAAGACGGAGCAGAATGCCGTTATTTCGCGTTTGGCGGTCCTCACACGAGCGCCTAGCGTGGTGAAATGGTGAATATATATAAACAAGTGTAATGTGAGGTATTCACGTTAGGGGTACGGTTTGATGCCGTTATAGTCGCTGTACTACCCTGGCAGGAGGCACCTGCTGCCAGGGTTTAGCAAAGTTTGCAATGCCCGGGCAGGCGCTCCACGTCACTGAATTCATGAAGGCGTTGTCTGATATCATGTATGGCATCGGACAACCTCCGGCTTAGGGTCGTGATATCCTAATAAACTAGAGTTAAGTGTTAAATGTAAAAGGGGTTAGAGTGATTATGGCCGTCTCTCCTCCCATGTCATGCTGGAAGTCACAAAGGCGAGTCGAAGGATCTTGGGGGAGGCGTAGATTTCCGTGCTGACAGCTGACCGCTTGCCCGGTCGTACTAATAGTAGTACAGTCAATAGCATCATTTACGGAGGTGTAACTTGGTTGTTAGAGGGGGAACGGTAAAAGTTTCGGTTTCCATCCCCAGTGAGCTGGACGGCGAGGTAAGGGCTATCGTAGCGCAAGGGGAAGTAAGTTCTTTTTATGCAGAGGCAATCAAGCATTACCTGCGCTATCGCAAGCAAAATATAGCCCTGAAGGCAGGTTTTGGCGTCTGGAATGACTCCAGTCATCCTGAACTCAAAAGCACACAGGATACATCAGCACATGTCCGTTCCATCCGGGAGGGCGACAAATCGCGTTTGGAAAGGCTAGCGCATGGCGTCAAAAGCTAATGCTTATCCGGGCGTCGCCTGCCTGGTGGACACCGATATTATCATTGATTACTTGCGGCGGCGCGCATATGCGGCAACGCTCCTTACTCGCTGGGCTGAAGGCGGTCTTTTATCCGTAAGCAGCATAACTCACTTTGAGGTATACCATGGCATGAAGCCCGCTGAAGAACCAGCCACCAATGCTTTTCTGGATGGTCTGGTTTCAGTGGCAGTTGATGTGCTCATTGCCCGCCGTGCCGGCGAAATGTTAAACAAACTCCGCTCGAAAGGGGTTACCATCGGTATGGCGGACTCCCTCATCGCCGCCACAGCTATTATACTGGGTGTTCCACTGCTGACCAATAACGTAGCGTATTATCCATTTGCTGGGTTGAAGTTGGTGCGCGGTGGGTAGGGTATTTCTTTTGAGTGTCACGCTGGAGCCTATAATGAATAGCCGAAGCATCCTGGGTGGAGTGGTAAAGCTTTTCACTGAAAGCTGGTAACCGAATGCTGAATGTTGTTATATTATCTTCATGAAATGGACGATTGAGTTTTATGCGGATTCCAAAGGGAACTCCCCGGTTCGGGATTTTATTTTAGGTCAAGA
>CAZUXO010000095.1:0-3758 GCA_964624325.1 uncultured Dehalococcoidales bacterium | reverse complement strand
CTCTAGGTGAAGAAGCTGTTGAACTAGTGCTGGCATCGGTGGTTCCTACCCAGCTCCCTCGGTGCTTCGTTGAGGACTTTGACCAATTGGGCGTTGAACAAAATAAGGAGTATCCGAAATCCACCCGTCTTGTTTGGAGTGCCGTCGCGTGGTACTTTGTAGAATCCTTCAAGCGATGGGCCGCAGATCAGGTAACCAGAGGAGCATTGCTGCTGGGCACTCAACATGGGGGAGGTTATGGCTGCTTATTGATGCATTCCAGTGAGGAACACGAACTCTCCATCACTGATCGCTATTATACCTGGGGGTGGACCAGGGCTGGTTTCCGAGCCGATGTTGTTCCGATGCCTGCGACAAAACTGCTCAACTTGCCATCTTTCACAGCAAATCCATCCTCTAGGCAGGTACTGTTTGTTGGCACCAGCTATCCTCGCTATCTTATGGAATTCCCAGGCACCCCTGAAGCATTCTTGACATATTTGGCTTGGCAAGAGCGGTTTGCAAAGGCATTGCCTTCAACAATCGCTGAGCGACTCACAGTCCGCTTATACTACGAAGGCTTGGGGTGGGACATGGTAGAGCGGTGGGCAGATATCGCTCCAACAGCCCGTATTGAATTGATGAATGCCCGGCCATTCCGTCAGGCGATGGCTTCTTCGCGACTATGTGTATTTGATCATCTTGATACAACTTTTCTTGAAGCGCTTGCAGCTAACCAGCCTTCAGTCCTGTTTTGGAATCGGGATCTTCACCTATTGCGACCCGAGGCTATACCGCTTTTTCAACTACTGGAGGAAGTTGGTGTCTTATATCACGATCCAGAAGCAGCCGCTGCTGCAACGGTACTCGCATATGAAGATGTCATATCTTACTGGAACGCGCCTAGAATTCAAGAGGCGAGAAAGGCATTCTGCAACGTATACGCGCGAACAGCAGCCGATTCCCGAAAACAATGGGCTCGTGAATTGAAAAATATCCTAACAGTTCAGGAAGCTCGGAAGCGTAAACAACAGTAAGAGTAAGTTACTTGCTCATCGCCCGCAGTTGTTGCTGAAGCGGGCAGGACCGGGTGATCGCTCCAACGGTATCGGTCTAGATTTTCTATCTGCTAGGCTAGGCCCGCCCGCAACGGGTTCCAATGCAGATCGCAAACCAATGCCGGAAGATCGGCATTCTCCGGGCAAACAGTCGATTTATAGCGGTTCTGGAAACGATAGCCGTTCCTGTGATGACATAGGTTGAAGCGGACCGTATAGCCGGTCCGCAATCAACGCATCAAAAGAGCAAGCGTCTACTCTTCCCGCTTCTCCATGCTGCGCACGATCACAGACTGGAGAAGTCCGGGTAGATCCATCCTAGCGAATCTTGGCAGGGGATCAATCGAATGGCAAATTCACTGATTAGCCAACAATTGAACAACATTCCTAGGAATCATTGATGGGTGAACCTTCTGTTTCGTCTACTCCAGGGGTAGTTCTCCGGTTGAAATTCCTCGCCCAAGTGTCTATCATAAATACTCAAGAGGTAGGAATCAACCAAATGAGAAATGAATTCAAAAATGCTGGGGTTATTGAAAGCTATCGGGCTTTGGATTCTTTGACGGACACGATTTCTTTTCTTGGAACCCATTCTGAGGATAGAATCCGCACTAGAAAAAACTTGATCGCGGGGGACCATTTCCTTTGGTCGGTGCTGTCAAACCGCTATTAAAATGGAATACTACCTACGATTGAAAGTGACTTTCCATTCCATATAGAGATAGCTAGGAGGATCCAATGAAGGTCGTAATCCTCGCTGGTGGGCTCGGAACTCGCATTTCCGAGGAAACCCACCTCAAACCCAAGCCAATGATCGAGATCGGCGGCAGGCCCATCCTGTGGCACATCATGAAAAGCTATACTGCCCATGGTGTGAATGACTTTGTGATTTGTTGCGGTTACAAGGGCTACATCATCAAGGAGTATTTTGCCAACTACTTCCTGCATATGTCAGACGTGACCTTTGACATGGCAAGTAACCAGATGCAAGTGCATAGCCGGAAGGCCGAGCCTTGGCGGGTGACGCTAGTGGATACCGGTGATGACACCATGACCGGCGGGCGGCTCAAGCGTGTAGCGGCGTATGTGCAGGAAGAAGACGCCTTCTGCTTTACCTATGGAGATGGCATCAGTGATGTCGATATAAATGCCCTCATCGCCTTTCACCAGCAGCATGGCAAGCTGGCTACCGTGACGGCAGTACAGCCCCCGGGACGTTATGGTGCGCTCAGTTTACAAGGGCAACAGGTGACTGGTTTCACCGAAAAGCCGCGCGGAGACGGCGGCCTCATTAACGGCGGCTTCTTTGTGCTCTCCCCCAGGTGCCTCGGCCTGATCGAGGACGACCAGTCCAGCTGGGAAGGCGAGCCGCTCAACCGTCTTGCCACCGAAGGCCAACTCATGGCGTTTGAGCATCATGGGTTCTGGCAGCCCATGGATACCCTGCGCGACAAGAACCATCTCGAAGATCTTTGGCAATCCGGCAACGCCCCTTGGAAAAAATGGCAATGAACCCGGAATTCTGGCGAGGCAAGCGCGTTTTCTTAACCGGTCATACCGGCTTCAAGGGTGGTTGGCTGACGCTGTGGCTTACCGACATGGGCGCTGATGTTCACGGCTACGCGCTCACCCCGCCAACGGAACCAAACTTCTTCACCGTCTGCAACTTGGAACCGCGCTTAGCCGGAAGCAAGATCGCCGATATTCGCGATGCGGCAGCACTAACCCAGGCCATGCAGGCCGCGCAGCCGGACATCGTGTTGCACCTCGCCGCGCAACCTTTGGTGCGCTATTCGTATACCGCGCCTGTGGAGACTTATGCTGTGAATGTAATGGGCACGGTCAACCTTCTCGAAGCCGTGCGCCAAACGCCCAGCGTGAAAACAGTGGTCAACGTTACAACTGACAAGTGCTACGAAAACCGCGAATGGGTCTGGTCGTACCGTGAAAACGAAGCAATGGGTGGCTTCGATCCTTATTCCAGCAGCAAAGCCTGTTCCGAGCTCGTCACGGCCGCTTATCGCCGTTCCTTTCTGGAGCCTGCTGGTATTTGCATTGCCAGTGCACGGGCGGGCAATGTCATTGGCGGCGGCGATTGGGCTACTGAACGGCTCATCCCGGACTTCCTGCGGGCGCTCGATGCCGGGCAGATGCTGACTATCCGCTCCCCGCAGGCTACGCGCCCCTGGCAGCACGTGATGGAACCCCTGTCCGGCTATCTCATGCTAGGTCAGGCTCTATATGAGCAGGGCGAGCCAGTTGCCGGGGCATGGAACTTTGGGCCGGAAGATAGCGATGCGCGACCCGTACAGTGGATCGTCGAATACCTGTGCAACCAGGTGCCCGGTGCATCCTGGCAGTGTGACGCATCGCCTCAGCCTCACGAGGCCAACACCCTCAAGCTGGACAGCTCTAAGGCCAGGTTCCAGCTCGGCTGGCAGCCGCGCTGGAACCTGCAAACTGCCCTCGGCATGACACTGGCCTGGCATCAGGCCTGGCGGCAAGGCGCAGATATGACTGCTGTCGGTCTGGAACAGATTCATCACTATGAAGCAGCGGAAAACTACGCATGAGTTCACGTTTTGACATCCTCGAGGCGCAGTTGCACGGGCTGAAAATCATCTTGCGTAAGCCTATTGGTGACCAACGCGGCTATCTTGAACGTTTGTATTGCCAAAGCGATCTTGCTGAAGTGCTCCATGGCAAAACCATCGCCCAGAT
>CAZUXO010000094.1:0-5768 GCA_964624325.1 uncultured Dehalococcoidales bacterium | reverse complement strand
CCGCTCTCCGCTGAGGACCAGTTCAGGGCGGATGAACCTTGGCGTGTTGTATCCGGCTATAAAGCCAAACGTGGCTCACTGGGCGGGCATCTGGTGTATGGCAAGAAGTTCGAGGTGAAGAAGTGCGACGCGCAAGGTGTCTCGGTCATCACCTGGGGCAAAGAGCAGCTGATGACATGGGAATTTCTGGAGTATTACTGCGACGAAGCATACGCTGTGGTGGATAACCGCAACCGGTGGTTGAAGTCATCGACGCTTGATGTGGAGAAGCTGGACGGGTATTTACACGGGGTTGGGGGATAATACTGATTTATGGTTCTTTTTTGATGTAAAAAAGGACAACGGATAGACAACGCGGCAAACAGCGCCACCCCCAAGCAGACAACGAAATAGGCACAAAAAGAAAATGACGAATATAAAACACACGTTCTGATTAGTGCCTAATATAGGCGTTTAATGAGGTTGGCTAAACATCCGAAGACCAATGCTCTATCCACTGAGCTACAGGCGCATGACAGAAATAGTGCTTAAAATTGATGTTTTACGGAGTTCTATAGGTAGAAGTAACAGTGATTCGTTTTAATATCCTCGTGAACTTCTGCGCAAGTTTCTTGTTAATCGTATTATAGTAAGTGATCGAGATCTAGTCAAAACACCGAATTTGAAGAATGGCATAAGCACTCAGGTTAGGCTTATCTGGGCCTGTAAAAATCGGTTGGCCATATTCACAGGTATCTACGGATGCAAATCAGAGGTTGGTATTTGCATGCTTTCAGATATATAATCTAGATTCAACCCTATGCCTATCACTTTCAAAAAAGAATGGTTTTACCGGATTATTGTTGTATTCGGTTTCGTTATCACTATCGCATTGGTGTTCATTGTTCCCGATCGCTTCAAAGAGCCCGATGATTGGGCCTATCGCTATGCCACTAAAAACTTGAGTCACGGCCGGTTGACGGTCGATAACGCGCTGCATCAGCAGCAAGTTGCCGAAGCCCAGAAGCAGGGGGGGCAACTCGGTCAGTATGTCCAGATAGGCCCTGACAAGTGGGCTTTCGAGAAAACACCCGGTTATGCCTATTTCCTGGCCCCGTTCTATTTATTGGGGATACCTCAGCTAGCCAACATCTTGCTGGCGGTTGCCCTTGTTCTGCTGACTTTCATTCTACTAAAGCGACTTATGGGTGAACGTGCAGCCTGCATCGGGTCTCTCCTGATACTGTTTAACCCGGTGAGCTTGGCCATGTTACAGCGCGAGTTTATGGACAGCTACGCCAGCTTGGCTCTGCCGGGGATAGGTGGGGGGTTGTATGCCCTCTTTTGCCTAAATAAAAGCGTGTTAAAACCTCGGATCGCAGCCTGTATGCTGTTTATGTCCGGCCTGTTTCTCGGTATGGGTGTGGCCACTCGCTACACCGACGCGGTTATTATTGCCGTTTTTGCGCTACATTTTCTGGTGATACAGATTCAAACACTGAGAACGGGGCAATGCTCCTCGGTGCTGAGGGAAGGACTGATGTTTGGTCTGGGTGCGGCCATACCTCTGGGTTTACTCATGGCTTATCAGAACTCCGTTTTCGGTGCACCTTTTACCTACGGGTATGAGTACACCAAGGGTAATGTGAAATTTGCCTATGATTATCTGGGTGAACCGAGGGCTTGGCAAATCATCGGCGACAATTTGAAGAACATGTGGCGGCCTCTAATCACCGGTTTCCCGCTATTGCTGGCGGCGGTGCCAGGTATGATACTTCTGTTCTGGCAGAAAGTTAGTGCTGTTGTACCCGCATTACGCCGCTATCAAGGCAAGACAGAGATGCAGACTCTCAGTAAAGACATCACGTTTTTGATGGCCGGATGGTGGGGAGCAATCTTCGGGTTGTACATGATGTACGAATGGACTACCAACCAGCGTTCCAGTGGGCCCTTCATCATCGTGACTCGTTTCTATATGCCGGCCCTGTTGCCGCTGGTGGTACTGGCTGTATACGGTATTATCAGGTTGCCGAACAAAGTGGTTATCGGTCTTATGGCGGTGGCCATGGCCGTCGGGGCGGCTTTGTTCGTCCATGCATCGGGGGGAGAACTCAAGGCTGGGCAGCACAGCCCGTTGTCGCAAAATGGCCTGCCGGCCCAGTCACCCACACCGGAACGCTCATGGCTCATCGAGCAAGTGCGGGCAGAGGTAAAAGAAACGCCTACCAACGCATCGAATATGCAAAAGCGACTTGACGTGATGGTGTCGTGGATAGGGGAGTTGAGCAGCCAGAAAAATCTCGCGGGTCAGTTGATACCAAAGGATGAAGTGCAGCGAATTAGAGATCTGGTTTTGCAGAACAAAGCGACTGAGGCGGGGCGACTGATAGACGAGGCATACCGCAAACTGGAGCAACTGGTTATTTCAAACCCACAGGGCTAAGACCTAAATCGGCCTACGGGTGGAATGGGTCTACATATGTGATATGATCCCTCCTTTTAAATTATCGAGAATTGAGTGAGTGATAAAGAGTTGTTCTCAGTCTAAATAACAAGGATTAGAATTTTTGGAGAAAACTAAACCTTATACACAACGGGTTTTCGAATTGAACCCGTGCTCTAACCCTTGCACTGGAGGTGTATAATTATGAAAATTTGGTTTGAGTTGTTACTGGTATTAAGATCTCTTGGTTGAGAATGTTTTGGAGGATAGTATGTGGAGATCGTATTATTTTGCGATACTATCATTCTGTGTGAGTATTGTACTCGTCACTGCAGGTTGTAGCAGCGGAAAACCAACTAATAGTATTACCATAAAAAGCACTACTACTTCGGTGAACACCACTATCAACAGTAAACCCACCGCTGCTGTTACAACAACAATAACAACCGTTAAGCCAAGTACTACTGCCACAAATATGACAACGACAACAGTCGCCATCACACAAGCGACTACAGTAAAAACGACCACAACAGTTTCCACTGTCACAGGGACAGGTTCCAGTAACGATCCGTTTGTAAAAATGGATAATGTTTTGAAGAATTTGAGCATATATTACGAAAAGAAATGGATGTATGCTGAAGGGGTTGGAGCCAAGGAAGGGTATAAGTATTCTACGACTAAGGGGACTTATGAAATGTATCTGTATGATATAGGTAGTGATGCGTACAAGGCCGCGGTAAAGAGTAATGCCATGAATTTAGCCGGGACTCTTTTCCCTGCAATCATCAGAGACGGGTGCGCTCTATATTTTTACCCAAACATTACAGAAATTGTAAAAAGTCAAATAACAGAAGCATATTTTAAATAGAGACGCTACCAAACACTTATTTGCGCAGTTGCAACAGTTTTTCCGTTGTCAAGCTGAATGATTTGTACGGCATCTTTTTCTTGACTCTGTAGTTTAATTTGGTTTGTTGTTTCATTGTTCCTGCCTTTGAATTTTGGGCTATAACCCTGTCGACTGTACGGGCATATATAGGCTGAAGTTTAATTAGCGGTGATATAATGGGCAAGTGTATCTTAAAGGGGGTAGTTGATACCTTGAGTCAATGACGCTAGCTTTGGATTCGTTGGCGGTTTGTTTGAAAAAGGAAACTATTTTGCGCACAATTGAAATGGAATTTGAAGAATCGATATTGATTGTGGGTATATATTATTTGTAGAAGGATGGGAAAATGAAAAGCAAAGGCAGTTGGAGTTGGCTGGCAGGTATGGCGCTAGGCGTTGTTGTTATTCTGCTATTCTTCGTTTTTACGGTTTGGTCTATTAGCATCGGTAACGGTGAGGTCGGGGTTAGGTTTGACAAGTTCGGTGGCGGTGTTTCCAAAATTCAGTACACAGAAGGCTTCCACATAAAGGCACCTTGGGTGTCAGTCAGTAAATTCAATACTAAAACTCAAGTATTTACAATGAGTGGACCCACTGAATCCACCGCAGATCAGACGCACGCCGGCTCAATACAGACCACTTCTAAGGAAGGTTTGTATGTCATATTGGATATGACGGTTCAGTACAAGATAGACGCCACCAAGGCATCGGTGATATATCAGACTATTGGGGATGAAGGCCAATATCAGAATATTATCATCCTGCCTCAAATTCGTTCAACAATCCGTGATGTAGTGTCACAATACACCGCTGCCGAAGTTTATGGGGAAGGCAAGGCTAAAGTTGAGACTGACATTTTCACTGATTTGTCAGGTAAGTTTGCACCTAATCATATCATTGTCGAATCAGTGTTACTCAGGAATGTAGTTCTTCCTACACAACTTAGCAAAGCCATAGAGGACAAACTAACCGCCGAACAGGCAGTTCAACAAATGGAATTCGTGTTGCTTAAAGAAAAGCTTGAAGCCGACCGCAAAACCATAGAAGCCGGCGGGATAGGTTCAGCCAATAAGATAATCGCAGGCAGTCTTACAGATGCATATCTTGAATGGTATTGGATTCAGACCATGCAAGATAATCCTAAAACAATCTATATACCGATTGGGACAGATGGGTTGCCTCTGTTTAAGACCGTAGAATAGGTCTTATTGGATACAGTTAATCCCGGGGAAGATATGCCCGTTTTGGAGCTAAGTGTAAACAGGTAGGTATTTGATAGAAGATGGCTGCCCGGTCCATTACTCTGCATCCTGGCGGTCTGTGTCTAGTAGTCCTTACCCATGGTATAGGTTATGGTGGCTAAGGCTCTTGGTGAGGCCAGTTCAAGAATTGTTTAAGGTTTCAGGTCATTACTTACGGCGTAATAATATATCAACATGAGGACAAAAAATGGGAAATAGACAAGCATTAATATTTGGGGTGGATGGAGGGATTTGAACCCTCGATCTTCAGGGCCACAACCTGACGCCTTAGGCCTCTGGGCTACACCCACCACGAACTTAAGCAACGACTATTATAACTAATATTGCGTCAGCCTGCAATTTGCGTATTATTCTATGGAAAAGGAGCCCGCCGCAAGGCGGGCTCCTTAAGTTATCGATCTAGAGTTGGCCGGTCAGATTTCCCAGAAGCTCTTGAGTTCACTGAAGTCTATAACGCGGCTCATGGCCCTGTTGGATACGTTGCATCCAGCTTCAACGGCGGCGGCTACTGGATTTAGCCCCCCAGCTAACACAAGACCAACCTTATTCAATCCCACTGGCATCTCGCAGACCGATTTGCTGGCTTCACCTAAAACAAGTGGGGCGTTGATGCCGGCCGTCTTCAGCCGGCTAAAGATCTTCTCAGCAAGAGAGAGCGACATAGCAGGTATTTCCCGAAAATTGGCCAAAACTTTACCGTCACCGGACTTAACCGCCTGTCCTATGCTCGTCATGCGCCCAGCGATAAATATTTCCGATGGGTCAAGCGATGAGCCGGAGTATTGTATCAGGTCTGAAAAGCGCCATGGCCTGTGGTTGTTAAACTGCAGTATACCTCCGAAACGGGAGTCCGTGGGGATGCCTTCCTTAAGCAGTACACCGTTAATCACAATACTGCAAACAGTAGCAAAACCCACGTGTCCATGTGGAATTGTGATCCCCGCCAACTTATGCCCCTCCTCAGCGGTAGCCACCAGGTCGCTGACGCACAATCCTTTCTGAAAGCAAGGGGCCATGGCTTTAAGCGCTGCCTTGAACTGTTCCACTGGGAAAAAGGAAAAGTTGATCGGGACTTGCCCGGTTCCCTTGCGCGGGTCGAAAGTGGTCTGAAAAGCCAGCAACTCGATCTTATCTATAACAAAACCAAGCTTATCGTTCACCAGGGCGTTCCCCATTTCTTCCATGCCGAGGTCGGT
>CAZUXO010000093.1:0-2982 GCA_964624325.1 uncultured Dehalococcoidales bacterium | reverse complement strand
GTTGACTCTAGATATTTACAAACTACTTTCAGGAAGAGGTAAACGCGTGAACTGCCTGAGCTCAAAGGGAAAAAGACATGGGTAAGCGCAGGAATTCAGGTGGCGGCTTTTTCGCGGATCCTGGACCACATGATCCTTTCGGCCGCATTTTGACCTCCGGGCTTAATACAGGGGTCAATATCGCCCTAGGCCACGGAGCCCAGTGGCTTGATGGAAAAATCAGGGGTAAGCTGGGCTTAAACGGGATGAGCGCTGCTGACGAGATAAAGCTAAACCAGTCGCGGGCCGCACTTAAAAGGCAGGAGGCTGAGGTGGTACGCATAACCGTGCTTGGCGAACGGCAGATGCAGCTCTACGACCTTCGTATCCAAGAGAAACAGTTGGCCATCGAAGCGGCCAGAGAGCGCATCGAAAATGCCGAGGCACAGAGCCACCAACTGGCCCTGCCGGTACACACGGAAGTCGTCTCCGGCGCGCTTGAGGTGGCGGCTGACCCCCGGGGCCTTGCCGGGTCGCCCGAACAAGCGGAAGCCTACAACAGGTGGCTGGACTCCTTCCAAGAAGGAAAAGTGATTTTGATTTGCGGCCGAAGAGGTTCTGGAAAAAGTGTGCTCGCGGCCAAAATGGGCGAATACATGGAAGCCACCTATCGCTTGCCGTGCTATTGGGTGGGATTGCCTGACCAGGCACGGGAACTGATACCCAGTTGGATAAAGATAGTGGATGATCCGCATAAGTGCCCGGTTAATTCATTCATTATCACGGACGAAGCGGGCATCAACTTTTTGAGCCTGGCGTTCAACACCGACCGAAACCGTTATTTACGTACTTTGCTCATGGTCGCCAGGCAAAGACATTGTTCGCTGGTATTTTGCGTCCAGTCCACCTCGGATGTGGATATAAGCGTGGTCCGGCAATGTGACTCGCTTGTTTTCAAACAGCCAGGACTCCACCAACCGGAGACCGAAAGGCCAAACATAAGGGCCCGGGCCCGACAGGCGAGTGCCGCCTTCTCGGCCATGACTAAGGAAGAAGCTCTGGAATCAGCATACATATTTGATGATGATTTTGAGGGCATAATCAAATCAACACCGCCCAGTTTCTGGTCCGAGGATTTAAGCCATGTTTATGCCCACCTGGACCTGGCAGAGATTGAACAGCAGGCGGTCAGGAAAAATGAACTTCAACATACCGTTGCCAACGAAACGCATCAGCTTAATGAGGCATCACTGGATGCCCATATTCTGGAACTCAAAAGACAGGGTATCGGTATCAATAAGATTGCTAAAGAGTTGGGCTGCAGTTCATGGAGGGTAAGGCAGTGTCTTGATTCATTAACTTCAAATGGAAATCAGAGGGACCTATGACTTTCTCCGCACTAATGCGCACGCACAGAAATATAGGCTACCGCACTAGTGCGGGGAAACCCTGTTCCACGGCCTTTTATATTCCAAAGGGAAAGGAGTAAGCCATGAATATCCAGTGTCCAAATTGCGGTTGCGATATCGTGGTGAAGGGTAGTGGTGGTCGGAAACCAAGTACTGTCAGTCTAGTTTCCGTTTGTGACGCCCTGAAGAGCTATCCCACGGTAAGGGAGGCGGCTAAAGCCTTGGGTTGTTCTAGGGCTTTGTTATACAAAGTTTTGAAAACAGGCAAAATGACAGTCGCGGGAGCAATAGGGTGAAGGTTGTCCTGTATCTCCGGGTCTCCAGCGACGAGCAGTCGGTTGAAAATCAGCTAATTCAGCTCAAAACCTGGGCTGCCTCTCGCGGTTGGGAGATCGTTGCCATCTATCAGGAATCTGAAAGTGCCTGGAAAGCCGGCCACCAGGCGGAACTTGCCCGGCTAAAGGTTGACGCCTCCCGGAGAAAATTCGAGGCCATTGTAGTTTGGGCGCTTGACAGACTTTCTCGGGAAGGCGCCTTAGCCATCCTGCAGCTTGTGAGCACACTCAAAGTTTATGGAGTTAAGGTCATCAGTTACCAGGAGAGTTGGACCGAATGCCCAGGAGAATTAGCCGAAGTTCTCTATGCCATCGCCGGCTGGGTAGCTCGGATGGAAAGTGAGAGGCGGTCTGAGCGAACAAAAGCCGGACTCGCGAGGGTCAAAGCAGGCGGGCAACAGTTGGGAAGACCAGCAGGCAGCAAGGACAAAAAGAAGCGCAGAAAAAAGGGGCGTCAACTTTCAAGGCTGATGGACTATGTCTAAGAGCATGTGCCAAGTATCTATCTGTTTGTGGTTAAGTCGTCGGCCTTCTTCTTGAGCTAGGGAGAGAACCCGATGGATTCTTTCTAGATATTTATCGAATTGGGTTTCATGCTCTCACTTTAAGTGGGCGCTTTACCTTTAGCACCCAGTACAACCGCAAAGGTGGGATGCAATCGCTCGACCTCAGCTCTGGCTTTTCTCAGGGTAACCCCGTAAGATTCCAGCACTTCAGCTGCTACCGTCTCAGGAACGTGAAGAAAACCGAGTAATATATGCTCAGACTCAATCAATTCATGATAAAATTCACGTTTTTCCACCTTCGCGAATTCGATAGCCCACATACAACTTTCTTGGGGTCCCGTAGTGAGAGCAACCCATTTGCCAGTGCCAATAACTAGCTCCACCGAAGCCCGTATTTTGGAAAGGTTTAGCCCCATATTTTCCAGGGCCTTCCCGGCTACTCCTTCTTTTTCATGTTCTTCCTCGTTGATTATGGCTAAAAGAAGGTGTTCGCTCCCGACGTATTTGTGGTTTAGTCGGAGGGATTCATTCCGAGCGAGGTTGAGCATGCGCTGGACATTCGGGTACTCTTTAAATCGTTCATACATCAATTTTGCCTCTTTGATGAATTTCTATGTGAATAACCACAAACATTGACCCACTAAAAGGCCAAATCGCCAGAAACATTGACCCGTCATCGCCACTAACATTGACCCACCCGGAAAAGCCGATAGATTACCATTGTCGCAAGTTAAAAATAAGGAGCGGCAATGG
>CAZUXO010000092.1:0-2814 GCA_964624325.1 uncultured Dehalococcoidales bacterium | reverse complement strand
CCCCCGAGCAGATGGAGGCGCTGGATGCCGCCCACGACGTTCAGGATCTCGACCAGGAAATCGCTCTCCTGCGCCTGAAAATCCTGGCCATATCCAACAGCCCGACCGAGAACTATCCTGCTTTCCTGATGGCTCTCTCGTTACTCACGAAGATGATTACAGTCGACATGGAGTTTAAGCGGGTGGCTGGGATGAAAGAAGCTCACCAGATAATTCGTTTGGAAGAAGAAGAAAAAGAAAGGTTGGAAAAACAAGGCAAAGCGGAAAGCAACGCCTACTTTATCAGGCATATCAGGCAGATGCAACAAGAGGATCGAGAGGAAGATGCGAAGCGCACGGGGGAACCCGTTCAAGTTGAGGTGAAACGGCTATGAAGGTATTCGTTTGTTAAAACGAAAAACGAATCGACGCCTGAGCTCGTGCCTGGGAGGTCGATTCGTTTCCCTGGAAATTATTTTCCTTGGTACTAACAACTTTACATAACAATCTTTAGTAAAGATGGTTTTGTTGACGTCTATGAGCCTGTCTCATAAACCGAAAACGCATTTTTTACTCTCCCGGTGATGGGGGAAATGCTAGGGATTTTCCCCCGTTGTCATTGCGAAGCCACGCAGTGGCTGCGGCAATCTCGTCCCTAGCTGACCGCCAACCGAAGCCTTTCCTCTCCCTTTCGCGAAAGGGGCCATGGTCCGCGTAAAGCCCCGGAGCGGTATCGGATAGCCACGGCCGCGCCGACTGTGGAATAGCGGAAGATCCGCGCTTGACCCTGCGATGTGCCGGTCAGGCCACGCGCCCGGTTCTGAGAAACCGCTTCATCTTGCCGCTGCGCCAGATGACATAACCGAACCAGAGAAGAATAGCAAAGCCAATTAACTCCGGTATATACTCTGCAGCGTTGATTACGAGGTCATGCAACATCTGTGCCAATAGCGGTAAGAGCCCCATCTGGTCTTTGGGGAAATGCACCCCGAAAACAGGCCAGAGGAGGGTTTGCGGCGCCCGCCACATCGAATCCAGCACCAGATGAACCAGCACGCCGAAACTGATGACCAGCAGCCAGGTAGATTTCCATCTTCGCTGGACAAGCCAGCCGGCTACGGCAGTGATTAGCAGGAAAAGCAGGCTGTGGCTGAAGGCTCGGCCGGCACCGATCGAGTCTTTGAGCAGCCACAGGCCCAGGGGTTTGTCAATCACATCCGGCAGGAGCGAGCCCAGTAACAAAAACCTGATGTCGGCTATGCGGCTGAGCCTCTGCAGGGAAGATAACAGGAAGCTGTTCAGGCGGTTTAGCCCGGGAGCAACCAGAGCCGGGCTAGCGGCAGGGGGCAGGAATTGAGCGCCTGCCAGGGCAGCCCCCAGTGTTACGGCGGTGTGGCCAAAGAACAACATGATCTCGGATACGATACCACAAAAGCGAGGTTCTTAGTATTCAAGATCCCTGAGAATGCCGGTACACTGGCCTGTAATGCGCCCCCTGCCCGTACCGCGTAACGCATGTGGCCAATTCCTCAGGTCAAGAGCGAAACCGAGGGCTTTTCTACTTCAGCCATTTTATTGGGGTATTGGTATTAAATTACCCGGCGCTACTTTTCTTGTAACTTTTTAGAAGACCGGCTTCGGGAATGCCGTTGTGCAGGACTCTACTGGGCCGCCGTGGCATTTATCCACAGGTGGGGAGGCGCATCGAAGTACGGTTTTCCCCCGACCAGCAGGACGAACTCGACTTTCTGGTTCTGGCCGGGTTGAGACGGGGCAAAGCCGATCTGCTTCTCGAAGGTCTGGTCATTGTCCAGCGTTACGGGCCCCAGGCTATTAACGGCGGCGCCATCGACGACCATGGGCGCGGGCTGGCCGTTGATGAGCAGTGTGACCTCGTAAGCCGTTTGAGCCTGCTCGCGGTTGGTGATCCCCACGATCAGATTCCCGGTGTCCCCTGTCTGCGACTGCTCGTGGTCACCATAGCTTACCGAAACCACCGCTCCGTTGCCCAGCACAAAGTCGCTGGGATATCCCGCAGCCTGGCCCTGGGTGCCCAGCAGGTAGAACTCGGTGAACTTTTCGCCCACCTTGGGGAAGGCCACGGTGAATATCAACACGCCGACTGTAGCGGCGATGGCGAGCGCCAGAATGACAGACAGCGCCTTGTCCCCCCCGCCCCCCCCCCGTGCGAAGCCGACGTTGCCATCGGGCGCAAAGCGCTCCCGCGCGGGCAGCTTCGACTGGCGCCAGAAGGCCAGCGCCGACATAAGCAGGATGAAGACCGTCTGCGAGTAGAGGACCGGCATCAGCCTGATGCCCCAGGGCGTATAGTTCAGGCCAAGCCCTATGAGTGCCGTGACGGCAAAGCTGAGCCCGAAGCTGAGGGCGAAGCGCTCGATCGAGCCGATAGAATCGTTCTTCGGGAAGAGGGCCAGCACCAGGGTATAGCCAGGGAAGAAGAGGATGAACGGCAACCCCAGGACCACGCGCAGGGCGGTGACGTCCGGTGCAAAACTGATGACCAGTATCAGCACCGCGCTGAGCACGATGATGGGTAACAGCAGGTTGCCTAGCCGCAAGCGCAAGAGAAGGGCACCTTCACTTTCTTCGTCGGGTAAGATTCATGCCGGGTATGGCCGCAAGCCTTCATCCGGGCCAAAAGCAGGAGTATTGCCGGAACCCGCCGAGCGCAACTTCAAGATGGAATATTCTAGCACAACTGAAAGCAGGTGCCAAAGCGCGGTTATCGAAAGGCCTGGCCGGTCACCGGCCTGCCGCGGTATTATCAGCGGATAGCCCTGATGCTGACACCAATGGTAAGTGCCCGCCACGTTC
>CAZUXO010000091.1:0-2645 GCA_964624325.1 uncultured Dehalococcoidales bacterium | reverse complement strand
CTCGGCCTCAAGCCCATAGCCAGCTTTGTCTCCTTCGGCATGGCCGGTGTTGACCCCACCATCATGGGCGCAGGCCCCGTACCTTCCACCAAGAATGCCTTGAAGGCCGCCGGACTCCAGGCTAAGGATATCGATTACTGGGAGGTCAATGAGGCCTTCGCGGTAGTGTCCCTGTAGGCTGTCAAGGAATTCGGCCTTAAATGGTAACAGGTCAATGTCCACGGCGGCGCCATGGCCATCGGTCACCCACTGGGCGCCAGCGGCATCCGCTTAGTCGGCACGCTTGCCAGAATCCTCAAGGAGAAGAAAGGCAAATATGGCGTCGCTACTATGTGCGAAGGCGGCGGCCAGGGTATTGCGGCCATTATCAAAGCTGAATAAGTTTCAGTATCTGGAAATAGAGAGTAGGGCGGCCTTTCGGCCGCCCTATTTTATTGTCTTTACCTATTGCAAAGGATGTAAATGCCCTTGACAAGGAAACAGGAGGGTGTGTTATAGTGTCTTCGTGTATGTATACGGTGTTACATCGAATAAGGACGTTGCGCCCAATGAAATGGCACACTGAGAGGTAGTTGGGGTTGGAATGTCCGGAAAAAATGTTTGAGGGAGTGAAGCGTACAATATGAGAATTCGCAGCCTGTACCGAAATTGTTTCTATATCCTTTTCGCCCTGATGCTGGTATTCCCCGCGGTTAACCTGGCGCAGCCCGCGCGCGTGGAGGCGGCCACGCAGGCCGAGATCGACGCAGCCCTTGCCAGCGGCTGTGCATGGCTTGTATTACAACAATCCGCGGTAGACGGCAGATGGCCTAGCAGCTATCCTGCTGCTTACACGGGGATCGCCGTGGCCGCGCTTGAGCACTACGCTGAGCAGCTGGGTACGACACCGCTCAGCCCTAGCTACATCTACAACACTAATGTGCAAAGAGGGCTCGACTACCTTTTCAGCGTCGCTATGCGGGATAATATTGGCCACGATTGGGTTTGGTGGACTGGATCTGACAACTATGCGACCGGCATCTGTCTGATGGCCGTCGCCCGAAGCGGAGCGCCCACGGCTACAGTTGTCGGTGGCACACTCGCTGGAATGACTTACAAGCAGGTAGCGCAGGCAGCAGTGGACTACTTCTACTCCGCGCAGGTAAGTGATGGCGGGTGGTATTATACCAAGGGCGGTACGTATAGCGACCAGTCAGTCACAGGCTGGGTTTCCATGGGTTTGGGCTACGCGACTAATAGCATGGGTTGCATAATTCCGCCAGGCCTGCTCACCAATCTTTCCCTGTGGAACGAGTATATCCAGTGCCACACGGCTGGTACTGAATTCGGCGGCGCCGGCTATACGAGCCCAGGTTCTGGCAATATCTACAGGACTGGGCACCTGCTCTTCGCGCTAAGCCTGTGTGGAGGTACGCTAACCACGCCGAGGGTGCAAGAAGCTCTCACTTATATGAACACACATTGGGGTGACGCGAACACTAGCCCTGGCTGGCGCGGTTCTGCGACCGAAAATGCGTCCTATATTGCCACGATTGCGGCCACCAAAGGTTTTACCGAGCTTGGCATAACGACATTCTCCGGCCATGATTGGTACCAGGACTTCGCGGATGTATTAGTGGCCCAGCAGTACCCAGATGGTCACTGGAAAGATCCAGGCGCCTATGACATTATCCTGGGCACCTCTTGGGCGCTGTTGACACTGCTCAAGGCTCACTCCTGTGTGTCTCCAACTGTAACTTCTGTCACCCCTGACACGGGTATGCAGGGGCAGACGCTCACCGTAACGATAACAGGCTCTCATTTCAGCGGGGCTACTGCTGTAATCTTCGGTGCCGGCATAACGGTGAACAGCTTCACAGTGAACGGTGACACGCAGATCACGGCTGCCATATCTATCGGGTCCGGTTCTACACCGGGACCGGTTAACGTCTCGGTGACAACCTGCGCTACCGGTACAAAGACGGGAGGGTTCAGGGTAAACTCACCGTTGGCTCGACTGATAGCCACGGGCGCGTTATCATCCCCTGGCGGTAGTACGTCGACTAAAACCTATGATTATATTCCACCGGTCGTACTTCCCTCTATCGCGGTTCAAAGCGCCAGCCTCTCGGTCAAAACAGTCACACCCGGGACGCCCGTTACGGTGACCGCCGGTGTAGCCAATAAAAGCACGGTCAACGGCAATAAGAAAGTCACACTGTACGTAAATGGGCAGGTAGAAACAGAGCAGGCAGTGACCGTGAGCAGCGGAGGTTCCTCACAATTGAGCTTCAACGTGTCGCGCAGCGAGCCGGGTGATTACAACGTCTATGTGGACGGAGTGCCGGCTGGCAGCTTCAAGGTTGAGATGTTCAGGGAGTCTGACGGCATACTCATCTTCAGCGCCGTCCTGGTGGCACTGGCCTTCATAATCGGCATGGTTATGCTACGGCGCAGGCAGCGCACTGGCTGATATTGATCAATGCATGGGCGGGCGTACCTTCAGGTGCGCCCGCCTATAAGATTTTCTTGGACTTCTTATCCACCCGCAGCAGGAAGTATTCCATGCTGTCGTAAAGCGCCAGCCAGCTTGCTTCGATGATGTTGGTGGAGCCGCCCACGGTGCGCCACTGCACCCTGCCATTGGAGGATTCGATGAACACGCG
>CAZUXO010000090.1:0-3424 GCA_964624325.1 uncultured Dehalococcoidales bacterium | reverse complement strand
GCTGTCCCACCTGTCGGCGTTAAAGGACTCCGAGCTTTTATATGAGAGGGGGATATACCCCGGGTCGACCTATATCTTCAGGCATGCACTCACACGCGAGGTGGTCTACAACTCCATACTGGCGGCCAAGAGAAAGAAACTCCACCTGGAGATAGGAGCCGCCGTCGAGGACATCAACAAAGATAACCTGGATGACTATTACGAAGCTCTGGCCGAGCATTACGCTGCGGGGGAGAACTACGAGAAGGGTGCCGAGTATTGCCGGCGGGCGGCAAGGAAGTATGAGAAATCCGCCTCAATGAATGATGCTATTGCCTACGCTGAGAAAAGGGTGGCCTGCCTGGAGAGGCTGCCTCGCACGGGGGACGTGGAGAAGCAGATAATCGATGCCAGGACGGCACTCGGGACGTATCATACTAACATGAACTATTTTGCTGAAGCCAGGGAGGCAGTCGACCCCGTAGTTGAGCTTGCCGTGAAGCGTGATTACAGGAGACGGGTTGGCCAGATATACACCATACTCGGGGTGTACAGTTTTTACATTGAAGGGGATTTACCAACGGGCTTTAAGTACCTGGAAGAGGCCTTGAAGATCGGCGAAGAGTCAAACAATATTATTACCATATTCTTCTCAAGCATTTGGCTGGCAAGTGCCCTTGCAAATAATTGTGAATTTGACCGGGCCCTTCATCATTTTGCAAGAGCTTTGGAGATAAATGCGGCGGTTAATAATCTCTGGGGAATGGCAGTACAAAAGGCCAATATAGCTTGGTTTGTTTACGGGTTTCAAGGAAAGACTGACCTGGCTTACCAGACCAGCTTGGATGCTGTACGGCTGGCCGAGGAAAGCGGTGATACGTGGTCAAAGGCATCAGTGTACACCAGTCACGGTTATTCCTGGTGGTACAAGGGCCTACAGGATGAAGCTGAGCAATACCTGTTGCAAGCAGCCGATTACTGTAACAGGATTAACTTGTATAGCTGGGGTAGTTTGGTAAATATTGGTCTGGGCGAGGTCTACTTTTACAGAGGTGAATATCAAAAATGTCAGGAATTTTACAGTAAGGCAATTTCTTTGGCGGAACGTGCTCGAGCTGCGCGCAGCTCTACGATTCATGTGAGAGTAGCTTTAGCACTGGCCAAAGTGCTGAACAATGAGAAGGACGTTGACCTGGAATCTCTATACGCGTATTCGGTTGAGAATAAGTTAAAAGTTGTTGATGGCGAAATATCAAGACATATCGCGGAAATACTGCTCAACATCGATGACCGGCACATACCTGAGGCTGAGGAATGGATCAATAAATCCATTGAAATAAATAGTAATAACGGGATGATGTGGGAGCTGGCAAGATCTTATAACGTCTATGCCGGGTTGCTGAAGCGCAAGGGCGACCTGGCGGGTGCCAGAGAAAAGCTGGGCAGGGCTATAGAAATCTACCGGGAATACGGCGCCGAAGGCTGGCTGAAAAAAGCTCAGGAGGACCTGGCAGAGTTGCAAAAGACTGGGTAAAAGCAAACCAGTCAGGCAAAGACATGGTAGCGGCAATGGTAATTGCTTACTTAAAGCGGATTGAATCGTAGCTAAAATAAGGTGATAATATCGCCTTACTTGGTGGGGCATTCTGGACAGTTCCCGAACTCCTGTTTGAGAGTAACAAGCTAATTCCAGCGCTCCAGCAATTACTTACGAGAGGATAAGATGAAGGGAAGATTTACATCAGGGCTAGCGTGACTTCAGTGCCGACCAGGTGCCCGTTTTGTTGATGTTTCCCAGCCATTTAGGATTTATCCTATAATAAAAGCAGACGATGTCCTGCATATGTTAAGACGCGTTTCGCGGATAATTTAAGTAGTCTATGGGAGATAGCCTTGTTTGGTATGCTAATCTGACAAACGAAATTGAAGCAGGAGATCTGTGATAATGAGAAACACAAAACCAATTTTAGTTATGGGCACGGTTATAATGGTTATATCTTCAATATTTACGGGAAGCTGCGCACAACCCGGGATCACCCCGGCAGAAGCCCGCGCCATCGCCAAGGACGCCTATATCTACGGATATCCGATGGTAGATGGCTACCGAATCATGTACTCCTATTTTGTGGATAGCAAGGGTCCCGAATACAAGGCGCCCTGGAACCAGATCAACAACACTGCTAGAGTCTTCACGCCGGAGGACAAGGCTGTGCAGACGCCCAACTCGGACACGCCCTATTCACAGCTAGGTCTGGACCTGCGCTCCGAACCAGTGGTGGTCAGCGTGCCAATGATGGAAAAGGAGCGCTATTTCAGCATCCAACTAATCGACTTATATACGTTTAACTTTGACTACATCGGCAGCCGCACGACAGGCAACGGTGGCGGGAGCTTTCTTGTTGCCGGGCCAGGCTGGAAAGGAGAGGTCCCCAGTGGCATTACCAAGATCATCCGCTCGGAAACTGAGCTTGCAGTAGCTATTTACCGCACGCAGCTCTTAAATCCAGGCGACATTGACAACTTGAAGAAGGTCCAGGCCGGCTACAAAGCGCAGCCGCTCTCCGCATTCCTGGGACAGGCCGCACCCAAAGCAGCCCCCTCGATCAGCTTCATGAAGCCGCTCACGCCCGATCAACAGAAGACATCTCTTGAAGTTTTCAACGTCCTTAACTTCGTACTGCAATTCTGCCCCACGGTTCCCTCCGAGAAGGACCTCATGGCACGGTTTGCCAAGATCGGCGTCGGCGCGGGGAAGACATTCGATACGAGCAAGCTGACGCCCGAATTGAATAAGGCCATGCAGGATGGTATTGCCGATGCCTGGCAGGATATAGCCACGTTGGATAAACGTATGGCCACCGGAGAACTCACTTCCGGCGACATGTTCGGAACTCGAGAGTATCTGAATAACAATTACCTTTACCGCATGGAAGCCTGTAAGGTGGGTATCTGGGGCAATTCGAAGGCTGAAGCGATGTATCCCATATACACTGTAGATTCCGAAGGCAAAAATTTGGACGGGACTAACAAGTACACCGTCAGCTTTCAGGCCGGTCAACTGCCCCCGGTCAACGCGTTCTGGTCTCTGACAATGTACGAGCTTCCATCGAGCTTGCTCTATGCCAACCCGCTCAACCGCTACCTGCTCAACTCACCGATGCTGCCGCAGTTTCAGCTCAATGCCGATGGTGGATTCACGCTCTACATACAGAGCGATTCGCCTGGTAAGGACAAGGAAGCCAACTGGCTGCCTGCACCCAAAGGCCCATTCTTCATGGCAATGCGCTTGTACTGGCCAAAGCCCGAGGCACTCGACGGCACGTGGAAAGCGCCGCCAGCGCAGAGGGTGCAATAGAAAAACAGGTCGCTCTTACGCTGCGGCTATATTGGCCTAAGGAGGAGATGCTGAACAAGCCTCGGGTGCCGGATGCCGTACAACTGGTTA
>CAZUXO010000089.1:0-3897 GCA_964624325.1 uncultured Dehalococcoidales bacterium | reverse complement strand
GTCTCCGCACCGGAGAAAGGAGGTATTGACTTCATGACCTGAGAATGGTAGAAATAAGATCTTCCGGTGTGGGTCAATGTATGTGGCGACGGGTGGATCAATGATGGTGGTTTTTCACATCTTATTGAAAATTTTTTGTTTTCCGTTTATACAAGGCAGGTAAATCCGGATTTGCGGTCGATCTCCATGCTGATAGCTGAAAGCTGATAGCAGTCGCGTTGTCATGCTGGAGGTCATAATAGATAGCCGAAGCATCCGGGGCGGAGCTCTCCCTTTGGCGAAAGGGAGATTGAGAGGGATTTTCCTCAATGTCCTTGCTTCCCCACTTTGTCTTTGTCGGGCTCCTGTGGTCTGTACACCCAGACCACGACTTGACAATCCAGCGTTTGTCGCTCCCCGTCAGTCAACCCTAAGCTGAAAGCTGAAAGCTGAAAGCTGATAGCCGATTACTGACCGCTGTTAAAATATTTGTCATTCTCCATGCTGCGTGGTACTATATTGACGAGGTGCCATATGGGTGATAGTAAGACAATATTAGGCGAAGGTGGCAGAATAGTAATACCTGCCAGATATCGTCGAGCGTTAGGCCTGCATACTGGAGACGAACTGGTCATGCAACTTGAAGAGCGCGGAATCCGCATTTTGAGCATGAATCAGGCAATCAAGCAATCCCAGGCATCGGTTAGTCGATATGTTGCCAAAGGCCGAAGCCTGTCCGAAGAATTGATTCAAGATCGCCATGAGGAGATAACCCGTGCCTGAGAGCGTCCTGGACGCATCGGCATTGCTGGCCTTGTTGAATTCGGAACCCGGGTCAGACGTAGTTTCTGAGGCGCTTTCAGGCTCAGTTATTAGCGCACTCAACCTGTCTGAGGTAGTCGCCAAACTGGAAGAAACAGGGATGCCCGAAAAAGAAATCCGTCGTGTTTTGTATCCGCTGGGTTTGGCTGTAGAATCATTCGACGAAGATCAAGCATACCGTGCCGGCGTATTACGATCTTCAACCAAGAACTTCGGGCTGTCTCTAGGTGACCGCGGATGTCTGGGTCTGGCACAAAAGCTGGGGCTGCCGGCTTTAACTGCCGACAAAAGATGGCTGCAACTTTCCATTGGAGTTGCTGTCAGAACAATCCGCTGACAATATCAAATACCACAACCCTCGTTGCCACACCGTAGGCCATAATGGATATCCGAAACATCCTGGCCGGCAGAGATCATTCCCTCTTTTTGTCTTTCCCGCGAAAGCGGGAAACCAGCGTTATTGCTCCCCCTTAGAAAAAGGGGGATTAAGGGGGATTTTCTTCAACATCACGCGGAAGGCGGTTGGTTGCTCTCCCTTTGGCGAAAGGGAGATGAAAGAGGGATTTTCCCCAGGTCATTGTCGGGCCAGACCCGACAATCCAGCGTCGTTTCTGTAAGCTGATAGCTGAACGCTGACAGATGAAAGCTCCAATAGCCCCTTGACTGTAGTAGTACATTTGTGTTATTATAGTCCTGTGACTCAAGAAAATTCGACTGAGGCCAAAGCTGAATCAAACGAAATGAAAAGCGGTGGTCAGCCGGATGTCCAGGACGAGCCAATGCACAACTTTTATTCCGATGCTTTTACCCCTGACCAGCAGGACAGCATCAACTGGGCAGCCGGCCTCAATAACCTTGATGAAGAAATCCCTTTGATGCGCCTTAAAATCCTTTCAATACTAAAAAACGACCCAACCAACCATTCCGCCTTGCTGATGGCTGTATCGGTCCTCACCCGTATGCTCAAAATCAATAACAAGTTTAATGCGGGGAAACAGCATTTCGGGCCGACACGCGCAGAACTTATTTTAGAGGATGGAACCGTATGGGATCCGAAGGATGACACCGATTCGCCGGACCATCAGCCCGCAGACAAGCTGCCTTGATACCTTCTCTTGCGTGAGGAGTACATGAAACATACTGATGAATCGAATGAAACGAAACGCGGCGGACAGCCGGGTAACCAGAACGCGCGTACCCATGGCTTCTATTCGCAGACTCTTACGCAGGAGCAGCAGGAAATCCTTGGTCGAGCGGCCGGGCTTCGCAACCTCGACGCTGAAATTGCCGTGCTGCGTCTCAAGATCCTTTCTATTCTCACTAACGAGCCTGATAACCACTCCGCCATGCTGAGGGCAGCATCCATGCTTACCCGCATGCTTAAATCCAATGCCGCTTTTAAGGCTGAACCGCAACCTCAGGAACCCTGGGTCCTGCAGTTTGTCCTGGAAAAAGGGCTTCCGAAACTACGTACGACCTCTACTGGGCCGCGTGGCACTAAAAACAAGCCTTTCTCGGAAGACGCCGGCTCTACCGGGCAGCCGGATGTTACAGGACTGGCGGGAAAGAGGTCAGATGGCGAGGAGTCGGCCGTTCAGAAACTGGCGCAACCGCCTGTCTCCCATCAGAACCAGCCCCTTGCCAGGCGGGAGATCAATGATTCAATCGGCCCGTGGCAATATTAAATACGAAAAAAACGAAAAACGAATCGTGTGCCTGGCCATGCCTGATAAAAACGATTCGTTTCACAAAATAAGTATTTTTGCCACCACCCAGGGAACCGGCGAGATCCCTGTAAAGTCTTTAATACTGATGTTATGTCAAGTCTTTCGCTGCAACGCCCCTGACAGTCTCTGTGCTATGATGTTCCCCCGTCCCTGCCCGAGGATAACCCACAACGCTACCACCGCTTGCCCCGCCACCCAGCCTATACCCGCCCCCAACGTTCCCACCCCGGGTAGTAGCACGTATGATACCAGCAGTGTCGCCAGTGCCATGACTCCACTCATTATGGTAAGCATCTTCAGTCTCTTCTGAACCCGCAGTATGGAGAAATAGACATGGTTGATAGTCGAAGGTATAAGCGATATCGAGAGTACCTGTAACAACTGCGTGGAATGCCCTGCATAATCCGCACCGAAAACCCTTAGCAATGGGGCGGCCAAAAACAGCAGAGCGGCTACCACTGGCGTCAGGATGGCCAATGCCAGCCTCATGCTGCGCCAGGCGTTACCCAGTAACTCCTTTTCGTCATGGCAGCCCTCAGCGAAGAGGGAGGTTGAGATGGATGAGGGCACCATCGAAATCGCCCCTACAATCTGCCATGCTATAAAAAAGAAAGCGCTGGACTCGGCTCCCAGCCGGTCGAGTAAAATTACGGGAAGCAACTGCCCGGGAAGTCCCGCCAGCAGAGAGGCTCCGTTGTTTACCAGCGAGTATCGTAAAAGTTCACCCTTGCCGTGCCAGTCCATATTGGGCACGAATCGAAAGCCGTGAACAAGGCGCGGCAGGAATAAAAATATCCCTACCAAAAGCGAGACGCTCAGCGCCGCTCCCCACGACGTAAATATGCCGAAAGCCTGTGCAACTCCGGCGAATGCCACCACCATAATGAGTTTAAGAGCCGTCATGGATAGCCCCCGCGCCATGACGAATCCGGCGCGCCGACGGGCGACAAAAACCCCGTCAATCACTGCCACCAGAGCTGTGGCGACGGTAAAAAGCGTGAATACTACAAAACGGCCTGCATCCTGCTTTAATGGACTCAAACCCGGGGACCAAACGCCGATTCCGAGCAGAAAAATGACAGCCAGGCATGCGGCCAGGATAAGGACCAGCGATAGACTGAAGTTGATTACCCTTGAGGCTTGCTTGGCTTCCTGCGGAAGGAAGCGTATGATTCCAGTCCCCAGCCCCAGGTTGGCCAGACCAGCCAGCAACCCCATAACGGAGAGAGCCGCTGACATGAGTCCAACGTCACCGGGAGAGTAAAAGCGGGCGGCCACCGCCCAGAAAACGAAACCCATCACCGCCCCTGCTCCACCACCTACAAGCAGGTAGATAGAGTTGGCGTAAAGAGGCATGGCAAACATACGC
>CAZUXO010000088.1:0-4183 GCA_964624325.1 uncultured Dehalococcoidales bacterium | reverse complement strand
CTGGGCAAGATGGGTAAAAACGTCTCAGGCGCCATACAGCAACCCTCTGGTGGACCTACCTTCAATATCAAAGGCAGCGCAGCCGGTGGCGGCCTGTCTCAGTGCATCCCCCTCACACCGTTTTCACTGGGTCTTACCGGTGATATTGACAATGTGACCAACGCGCATAACCTGGCTATGGTGGCTCTCACCGCCAGAATCCAGCACGAATTCACCAACACCGACGAATTTGTAACCAAACGCAAACTCAAGCTACTCGATAGAGACCATCGCAACGTTCAGATGAAATGGGTGATAGATTTCTGCGCACAGGCATTGAGGGACATAGTCATTGGACAGGGCGGCGAGATGGACGGCTTCTTGATGAAAAGCGGGTTTGCCATTTCGGTCAGTTCGGAAGTGATGGCCATTCTGGCCGTTTTCAAGGACCTCAAAGACATGAGGGAGCGCATGGGTCGTATCGTGGTTGCCTATGACAAGCAGGGCAATCCGGTCACCACGCGAGACCTCGAGGTGGACGGCGCCATGACCGCATGGATGGTGAGGGCAGCCAATCCCAATATTATGCAATCGCTGGAAGGCCAGCCCGTAATGGTACACGCAGGACCTTTCGCTAATATCGCCGTTGGGCAGTCATCGATCGTGGCCGATCAGGTTGCCCTCAAACTTTCGGACTACCACGTTACAGAGAGCGGGTTCGGTGCAGACATCGGTTTCGAGAAGTTCTGGGACATAAAAAGCCGCCTATCCGGGTTGACGCCCAATTGCGCTGTTGTCGTAGCCACTGTGCGTGCCCTCAAGATGCATGGCGGCGGACCCAGAGTTGTGCCCGGCAAACCGCTGGATGAGGCTTATACCAAACCCAACCCCGGGCTTGTCGAGAAAGGCCTGGCGAACCTGTTGGCGCACATCGAGACAGTCAAAAAGAGCGGCATCAAGCCGGTGGTATGCATCAACAGCTTCTATACCGACGGCAAGGACGAGACCGAAGTCATACGCCGCGCTGCCGAGGCAGCAGGCGCTCGCGTGGCTGTCTCTCAACACTGGCTGAAAGGCGGGGCAGGAGCTGCAGAACTTGCCGAAGCCGTTATTGAAGCTTGTAAAGAAAAGGTAGACTTCAAGTTCCTTTACCCCAATACCATGCCACTCAGGCAGCGTATCGAGACCATTGCCAAAGAGGTTTATGGGGCAGACGGCGTGAGCTATACGCCTGAGGCGCTGGCTAAGGCTGAAAAGCTAGAAAAAGAGCCCAACGCCAATGACATGTGCACCTGCATGGTTAAGACACACCTAAGTCTGTCTCACGACCCCACGTTAAAGAACCGCCCCAAAGGCTGGACGCTTCCCATCCGCGACATCCTTACCTACGCAGGAGCCGGGTTTGTGGTCCCCGTTGCGGGCGACATAAAGCTCATGCCTGGCACCTCCTCCGACCCTGCCTTCCGCCGTGTGGATGTGGACACTGAAACGGGTAAGGTCAAGGGGCTATTCTAGTCTCGGGATAAGTACATAAACTTGGGGGAGTGCGGGCGTATCTCCCCCAATTACATTTTTCAAGAGCGGGGGGTAATGATAATTGCCATGGAGACCTTAGCCAGATATAACGTTCGCTTCGAACCCGACAACATAGATGTAGTCGTGGATGAAGGTACCAATCTGATGGAAGCAGCTATCTCAGCTGGCGTGCATATAAATGCCAGTTGCGGAGGCGCAGGAACATGCGGTACCTGCAACGTGGCGATAATACAGGGACATGTCGAAAGCAATCGAACTAATAAGGTTCTTACGGCAGACTATGACAAAGGTATTCGACAATCCTGCCAAAGCAGAGTCATGAGCGACCTTGTAGTGGAGATCCCACCTAAATCGAGGCTGGAAACTTCAGTGCTGTCACAGGAAAAAGATACCACATCCGCGATGGGGCAAACGATTGCTATCGACTGGACATTCGCTCCTGCTGTTGAAAAGCGCTTTCTGGAACTCACCCCGCCCAGTCTTGGAGACAACGCCAGTGATCTCAGTCGGCTCTTAAGATGCATTCAAAAAAGCTGTAACATAGCCAAGGTCGAGACTGATTTTGGGGTGGTCAAAAAGCTTGCCGCAGTAGTTCGGTCTGCTGATTGGAAAGTCACCGTAACATTCCTTGATGACAACGGCCTCCGCAGGCTTATAAACATTGAATCGGGGGATACTCGCGGAACCAATTATTCACTGGCTTTTGATATCGGCACCACTGCTGTGCGTGGTCAATTACTAGACCTGTCACGGGGAAGAGTACTGGCACAGGCCATCGAATACAACGGCCAGATTAGCTATGGAGCGGACGTCATCAGCCGCATCTCACAGTGCGGTAAACCTGGCGGACTGGAGAAGCTACAAAAGGCCGTAGTGGACACTCTTAACAAGCTCATAGCGGAGATGACTGGCAAGGCTCAAGTTAATATCAAGGACATCAACCACGTGGTGGTTGCTGCCAATACCGTTATGGTACATTTGCTGCTGGGACTGGACCCACAATACCTCAGGCTTTCGCCATATGTTCCGACAACCAGCCAGCCTCCTCTGGTAAAGGCACTGGATTTGGGCATCGATCTTTTGGAGCACGTTCACGTTTTCACCGTGCCTTCTGTTGCAAGTTACGTTGGTGGTGATATCGTGGCCGGAATACTGGGCAGCGGCATCTACCAGCGCAATAAAACAACTCTTTATATCGATATCGGCACTAACGGAGAGATCGTTGTCGGTAACCGTGACTGGATGGTCACCTCAGCGGCTTCCGCTGGCCCGACTTTCGAAGGCGGTGGCATAAAATGCGGCATGCTGGCCACTAGCGGCGCAATCGAAGATTTCGAACTCGATGCTCCAAACGGGGAACCCAGGCTAAGAGTAATCGGGGAAGTAAAACCCGCTGGCATCTGTGGTTCGGGTATCATAAATATGGCCGCTGCCATGCTAAGGACCCATTTGGTGAGCCAGGACGGCAAATACAACACAAACGCTCTTGTCCATCGCATAAGACAGGGCGAAGACGGCTACGAATATCTACTTGTCACGGCCAAAAATAGCGCTACGGGAAAAGATATTGTCTTTACCGAGATAGACATGACCAACCTCATCCGCGCCAAGGCCGCACTCTACGCCGGTTACCAGACACTTGCCGAGAGCATTGGCGCAAGGATGAGCAACATAGACGAGATCATAATAGCTGGCACATTCGGAAGTCGCCTCAACATGGAAAATGCTATCACAATCGGATTGTTGCCAGATATGCCCAGAGATAAGTTTGTCTTTATCGGCAACGGCTCCTTGCTGGGGGCGCGCCTGATTTCGTTCTCGGCTGACCTACTGCGAGAAAGCCGCCTTGTTGCCGCTATGATGACAAACATGGAGCTTTCTGAAAGCGTCGATTTCATGAACAACTATGTAGCTGCAATGTTTCTACCCCATACTGATGCCAACCTATTTCCGTCGATCAAATTAGGGGGACATGGATGACTTTCTCTATCGCCATAGCTGGTAAAGGTGGAAGCGGCAAGACTACGACTTGCAGCTTGCTGGTCCGCGATCTGAGAAACCGCAATTTCACCCCTATTCTGGCAGTAGATGCCGACGGCAATGCCAACCTTCACGAAAGTCTTGGGTTTAATCTGGGGACTACTGTAGGTTCCATCCTGGCCGAATTCAATACGGATAAAATCAATATCCCTTCAGGCATGAACAAGGGCGCTTTCTTGCAGGTGCGTCTTAACCAGGCGATTGTGGAAAGCGACGGGGTTGACTTGATCTCCATGGGGAGAGGGGAAGGCACCGGCTGCTACTGCTACCCCAATAGTGTACTGAAGGATTTTATAGACAAACTCAAAGATAATTACAAATACATGGTAATGGACAACGAGGCTGGCATGGAACACCTTAGCCGCCGCACCACCGAAAATATTGATGAGCTGTTTATCGCTTCAGATCACTCGGTGAAAGGTCTCCGAACGGCATCCCGCATTCGCGAGTTGGTTGACGAACTCAAACTCGATGTAAAGCGTATCTCATTCATAATTACACACGTACCCGGCGGGTTAGATGAACACATCAAACAGGAAATTGATAACTTGCACCTGGCTCCCCTAGTTCTGATTCCGCTAGATACTGAAATACAACGCTTTGATCTGGAGAAAAAATCGTTGCTCGA
>CAZUXO010000087.1:0-3371 GCA_964624325.1 uncultured Dehalococcoidales bacterium | reverse complement strand
CATTAACGCCGGAGTCTCGGCACTGGCACTGGCATTTTTACTGGGCAAACGCAGAGGTTTCCCCCGGGACCAGATGGAACCCAACAATATCCCGCTCGTGGTACTGGGTGCGGGAATTTTGTGGTTCGGCTGGTTTGGATTTAACGCCGGCAGCGCACTATCCTCAAGTGGTCTGGCGGCATCGGCCTTCGTCACTACCAACACGGCAGCGGCGGCCGCCTCACTCACCTGGATGTTCCTGAGCTGGAGACAACGCAAACCGGCTGTGCTGGGAGCGGTAACAGGAGCTGTGGCCGGTTTGGTTGCCATTACCCCTGCAGCGGGTTACGTAACCCCCATGGCAGCCATCGTCATCGGCACTGTGGTATCTATTGTAAGTTTTTACTCTCTTATGTTTATCAAAAGCAAGCTCAAGTTCGACGATTCCCTGGACGTCTTCGCCTGCCATGGTATGGGCGGCATCTGGGGCGCCATTGCCACCGGCATCTTCGCCACTACAGCGGTCAACGTGGCTGGATCGGGGGCGGTAGACGGTAATTGGATACAGATTCTCAGGCAATTGGCGGCGGTGGGCGCTGTGGCAGGATTTGCTTTCATTGGCACCCTTATCATAGGGAAGGTAATCGACCGCACTCTGGGGCTGCGGGTCACGCAGGTTGACGAAGTGGTAGGTCTGGATATATCACAACATGGCGAGAGGGCATACGGAGGACTGATGAAATGAAAAAGATAGAGGCAATCATCCGCGAAGAAAAGCTGGATGCGGTCAAGAAGTGTTTGGAAGATGTTGGCTACATGGGAATGACCGTGACTGAGGTGGTGGGGCGCGGTCACCAGAAGGGGCTGGTGCTGCAATGGAGGGCAGGCGAGTACCGCGTAGACCTTTTGCCAAAGCTGAAGATAGAACTGGTGGTACTAGACGAAGATGTTTCGAAAGTCGTTTCGTGCATAATATACGCGGCGCGCACCGGAGAGAATGGTGATGGCAAGATCTTTGTTCTGCCAGTGGAAAACGCCATCCGCATACGTACGGGAGAAGATGGTGTAAATGCTGTTTAGGCATAGAATGGATAACCCGTTAAGGACGAAATGGTCGAATACTAATTATTTGGATTAATAGTCAATCATGTAATATGTTGGAAACATTTCCCGAATATAATTAAACATCAATTCTAAAAGGAGGTTTTTATGCCTGGTAAATCTAACGCAGAGTCAAAAGCATATGTCCTAAAGCAATGCAAGGAACATGACGTAAGGTTCATTCGCATCTGGTTCACTGATGTTCTGGGGGTTCTCAAGAGTTTCGCCATTAATATTACCGAGCTTGAGGGAGCACTGGAAGAGGGGATGGGTTTTGACGGCTCATCCATCGAGGGTTATACCCGCATCGATGAGAGCGACATGATCGCCATGCCGGACCCCGATACCTTCCGCATCTTGCCGTGGCGACCGAAAGAACATCACGCCGTGGCGCGCATGTTCTGCGATGTTCAGCTACCGGAAGGCACTCCCTTCGAAGGTGATCCGCGCTACGCGCTTAAAAAGGTGCTCAAGCGGACCGCCGACATGGGCTATACCTTTTACGTAGGTCCGGAACTTGAGTTTTTCTATTTCAAGAAAGATTCCGACGGCAAGCTCCCGCAGGGCACCGAGTTTTTGGATGCTGGCGGCTATTTCGACCTGACTCCCCTGGATGAAGCCTCCGATCTAAGGCGCGACACCGTACTAACACTTGAAGAAATGGGTATAGGCGTGGAGTATTCACACCATGAGGTGGCACCATCCCAGCATGAAATCGACATGCGGTATACCGATGCCCTGACCATGGCAGATAACGTGATGACCTATCGTCTGGTAGTCAAGGAAGTGGCATATCAAAACGGCGTTTACGCCACTTTCATGCCAAAGCCCGTTTTCGGGGTCAACGGCTCAGGCATGCATGTGCACCAGTCGCTATTCAAAGGCGATTCCAACGCCTTCTTCGACAAGAATGATCCATATCACCTCTCAAAGCTGGCACGCAGCTATGTAGCCGGCCTGCTGGCACACGCTCCGGAAATCACCGCCGTCACCAGTTAGTGGGTGAATTCATACAAGCGGCTGGTTCCTGGTTATGAAGCTCCTGTTTACATTTCATGGGCGCGGCGCAACCGCTCTGATCTGGTCCGCGTGCCACAATACAAGCCCGGCCGTGAAAAAGCCACCAGAATCGAGTACCGCTCGCCTGACCCGGCCTGCAACCCGTACCTCACCTTTGCCGTTATGCTGACAGCCGGTCTGGATGGCATTGAGAAGGGCATGACGCCGCCTGAACCAGTTGAGCAGAACGTCTATGAGATGAGCGCTGCTGAGCGAAAATCGCGCGGTATCGCCACGCTGCCCTCCAACCTTCTGGAAGCAGTGGAACTGGCGGAGAAGAGCGAGATAGTAAAGAAAGCCCTGGGCGACCACATCTTCAAGGCCTTCATCGAGAACAAGAAGAAGGAGTGGGAGCAGTTCAGTATACAGGTAACCAATTACGAAATAGAACGTTACTTGCCCATCCTCTAACTATCGCCACATTTGTAATAAGCCGACCGGGGGTAAACTCCCCGGTCGGCCTGTTTTTCGGCGCATTTGTTACATTATTGTTATCGGTCAGATTTTGCCGTAAGATATAAATGGCAGACATACTCGGTTGTTAGTTATTTTGCGCGTCAAGTTTATAAACATGGCCTACAAGATTGCCCAGTTTCTCAGCAACTTGTGAAACAGGGGAGTAGTTTGTATTGTTCAAGTAATTTTTCAGGATAAGGATATATTATGATAGAACGCCCGACATTTATTACCGATTTCAGCCTGGTGCAGACCGAGGAACTGATGGCTTCGCTGGGTGAGCCGGTTTACCGGGCTAAAGCACTGCTGGGCTGGGTTTACCAGAAGCGAGCAGCTTCCATTTATGGAATGACAGATTTCCCCAAAGCATTGCGCGATAAGCTGGCTCTCAAGATAAGCTTTTCCAGTGTTGAAGAAGTTGAGACACGGGAGGCACGTGACGGGACAATTAAGGTGCTGCTCTCGCTGTGGGAAGGCCGCACTATCGAAGCTGCCCTTATGCCATCATCTACCGGGCAGTATACTGTCTGTGTTTCCAGCCAGGTGGGCTGCGCCACCGGATGCCCATTCTGTGCCACCGGGCAACAGGGTTACGAGCGTAATCTGGGGGCGGGCGAGATATGTGACCAGGTGCTCTATTTTGCACGCCGTCTGGGCGATAAAGGCACTATCTCAAATGTTGTTTTCATGGGTATGGGTGAACCATTTGCCAATTATTTAGATGTCATGTCAGCCGCAAGTCACCTCAATGCCCCCTGGGGCTTCGGGCTGGGGGC
>CAZUXO010000086.1:0-5092 GCA_964624325.1 uncultured Dehalococcoidales bacterium | reverse complement strand
GGGGTTCGCGCGACAGGGTCAGGCAGCAGGTATTTGACCAACCGGACATGCGCTGCTGGGGGCAGCAATTTTGAGCTTCAGTGAACACTTTGACTCGAAGTAGTCTCCAAGTACGCTTGAACTGGATAGCATCTAGTATTTTGTGCTTCTGGTAAGATATAATTTCCCCAAACAGGGAAATGGGAGGGAATATGGCTTTTTGCGCAAATTGCGGAACCCAGTATAATCAGGGAGCTCGTTTCTGCCCGAAGTGCGGCGCCGGCGTTACGGCACCCGGTTACCAGCCTCCTCCTCAACCTGCACCTTACGCTGGTTATGCTACCCCGCCTCAGCCAGCCCCTTATCCTGTCTCCGCCCCTCCAGCCCAACCTGCGCCTCGGAAATTCCGCCGTGCCAAAGGCAAATCGCGTATTTTCAAAACCTTGCTCCTGATAGTTCTGCTGGTGGCAGTTCCCGGCGCGGCGATAAAACACCATCTGGATTTTCATACATCGGCCACTCCCGGGGGAATAATCCAGGACATCCTCGGTATACCGGAAGAATGGGATTGGACAATATATAACTTGCGGACGAACGCGTAATAACCGAGTTCTGGCAAATTTTGTAGAGGTAGCTTCAAGCCACCCTAAAAGTTTGTCGCAAGGAGCCTGTCCTATGTCCGGGCTCAGGGGACTGTACAGACCGCCTTGTGACTGAATATGTTGTGGTTACCGCCCGCATCACTCCAACCAAATCCTGCTTCGAAGGTCTTGTCGAAATATAATCCGGCTTGTGTGGGTTGGAGGGTTAAGGTAAACTCACCTTTAGGATTGTCTACATCAAAATGTCTTTTTGCTTCATTATATTTGCTCTGCCCATTAGACCAATACGTGTGCAAAGTGATGGGGGAAGGAGGCTGATCACCGATGGTTCCCGCTGGATAGTTATATTTCGTGCCGTCGTAATATTTCTGGTCTTGCCATGTGTAGGTCACCTGAAAGGTGCAGGTGAGTTGGCTTTTTAATGCGCCGCCCTGCGGGTGTTTGATGATGGTGACAGCCAACTTAGACCATTGGGTATCTTCATATTGGCCGCAGCAACCATCATCTGGCTGGTGTTCGCCCTTATCCGCCCAATAGCCCCCGCAGCCTGTTAATGCAATTACCTGGGTTGCCATAATAATGACCACAACCAGGCTCAATAATTTCTTCATATTGCTACCTACTTTCATCGTCATCATCAAGTCGCCTAAGTCTAATAAAAGCTCCTGGTGTTGTCAATATATCCATATTTACTCACATCAGGTGAAAGCAGTTGCTGGCGGTAATTACTATTCTATTTTGTCCGGACTCTTTGCCTCAATTTCAACCCGTTTTTTATTGCATAGCTCGCTGAGCAGTAAAGGCACGGTGACCGCAAGTATTAATATTGCCACCACTTGCGCCTGATGTATCCCCAGGAAAAAAGAGTTGTTCGGACGAATGAAACCGCTGGAGAGCCTCCATACCGAATACATCGCAAGGTAACAGGCAAACAATGTACCATCTATTTTAAATTTAACACGGCTTCTCAGCCAGAGAACCACGGCCAGAATCAACATGAGGATGATTATTTCATAGACCTGATAGGGATGATATTTGACGCCTTGTTCAGCTACGCTCCATGGACTCGTGTACACGATCCCCCAGGGTAGATCGGTTTCCACCCCGTGGCAGCAGCCCAAAGTGAGACACCCCACCCGGCCGATTGCCTGCCCTACAATAATGGCGGGCGTCAGCATGTCAACGAACCCCCCAAAGCTAAACTTGCGCAGCTTGCTGAACAACCACAAGGCTAAAACCGCACCCGTAATAGCTCCATAGATGGACACCCCGGACAGGCTGACAATCCGGTCGGGGTGGGCCAAATAGTACCCCGGGTAGTCCACGACATGGAAGAGCCTGGCGAAAATGATACCGGCCGGTACCATTACCAGTGCGGCAATGGTTACGGTCCGATATGATGGCCCGCCTTCTTTTCTCGCCTGCAACAATGCCCAGCCAATTATCACCGCTACGGCTAGAATTGCAAAAACAAGGTACCAGCGAACGCCGTCAAAAGCATAGGGGCTAGAACTGATAATAATCACGACCGCGATTATAACACACGGTAAGAAACGCTGTTCTTATAACAGGTCTGGCGGCTGAAGCGGGTAAAGAAAAGGAAAGTCAGACACCTGACTAATGGCAAATGTTCAAAGGTTCATTTATTGTCTTACGGGAAAAAGGTTTGAAAGACTGGATCAGTTTTAGTCCTGACCTGGCAACTCAAGGATTACAGGTTCTTCCAGGGGGCTGGTATGTCGGCGTTTCGAGATACCTCTCGATACCAGCAACAATGAAATCAAGGCGGCGGATGATAAAACCCCGACAACCCACCACTTGATTCCGGAATTATCTGATGCCGGGATTAGCATGGTGGTCAGGTTACCGTCTTTGTCCCGGGAAAGTATTTTGAAGCGGTAGGTAGCATTGGGGTCTAAGCCGCTGATATAAACGGCATGTTCGGTCACGAGCATGGTATCAAGGATCGTGAACTGGTGGGGACCGGCCCAGTATTGCACCTGGCTGTCGGCAGGTTCAACGGTTGTCCATGTTATATAAACCTCCGTGTTATTACCATGCACGAGCAAAACATTTGAGATAAACGGCGGATTGGTATCGGCTGGTGTTGCTGCGGTCGGTGTCGTTACCGGCGCGGTTGTAGGAGGATGCGCCGTCGTAGAGGGCGGCGCAGTCGTTGGAGGCGGCGCAGCCGTAGTGGGCGGCGCAGTCGTTGGAGGCGGGGTAGTTGTAGCAGGCGACGCAGTCGTAGGGAGCGGTGCAGTCGTTGGAGGCAGCGCAGTCGTTGGGGGTGGCGCAGCCGTAGGGGGCGGCGTAGTCGTAAAAGGCGGCGCAGTTGACTGGATGAAATTGGCGGTTACCGTTTTGTCGTTATCCATGACGACAGTAGTTGTGGCTAAGTTGGGATCAGCCACCTCGTCGCCTGTCCAGTTAACGAATTCCCATCCGGAAGTGGGGGTAGCCAAAAGATCAACAATACTTCCCTCGTCATACCGGTACAATGCTGTAGGCGGGAAATTGGTTGAGCCGTTTCCATTGATTCTAACAGTGAGCAGAAATTGCTTGGGCACGACTTTGACAACACCCAAGGTTTCATTCGCAGGGGCATACTGAGTCGCATCAACCCATAGCACTCCTGACAGCTTGATGCGCGCAGAAATGACTTGACCTATTATGCTGTATCGGCCTAGAGGCATGTCAGCGGGGAACGTCAGTATCACCGTTTCACTGGCCGAGATAGATTCACCTTTTTTACGCGGGAAAGAATCCATCGTCACGGTGTAGCCAGGGTTTACCACCACGAAGAAACTGGAGTTTGCTCTCTGGGCTATAATCCGACCTGTGATTGTGGCCTGAGAAATCGATAACGGTAAATCTGCAGTACACGTCGCCTTCCCTGTGATAGTGGTGGTGATGGATTCGCCAGGGGAGAAGGTTGAGCGGCTAAAGGTCGCACTGTAACTAGGATTAAAATAACTGGAGGGGTCAAAGGCCAGAGTATGTGCCGGGAAAACCACACATAACACCACAACCAAACCAAGACTGATAAAGCCTAGCTGAAAAAATCGCTTCCAGGTCATCGCCAACCAAGTCACCTGCTTAAATCTGTTTCTTTTTCGATAAAGTATAACTCCCGCCACGATCGGTTTCCTGGTAGTCGATTACCACACCTTCGAGCATCTCGGTCGCCTCAGGGCTCAGGAAGAGTATTTTAACGCCGTGGCTAACCACTATAAGATCATCAGGCCCCTGCTTGTCCACAAACATTCTCAACTGGGTAGTCACACTGGGCGAAGGCGTTACGCGAAGGGCCCTGTCCACTTCACCCTGTCTGGCGGGTTTAGAAGATTTCAATTTCTCAGCAGCGCGCGCCGTGACGGTGAGATTACCTTTGCCTAATCTGACAGTAATTTCAGTTGCTTCAATCGCCTCCGTTATTGGTGTTTCGGCAAATGTTGGTGTAACCATGGGCTCCTCATGTTGTGGTTTAACATCCACGGGTTTGACCATTTCTTGAGGTTTCCTCAAAAGCATATCCGGCTTTGCAGCAGTCTCTAACGGTGCAGTATTACCCTGTTTCGTCATATCTGTCTGCGATGCTATTGTTCGCAGCTGCGCAGGTGAAGGCGTTGGCACAGCCTTTGCCGAAGGGAGTGTCGTCATATCGGGTAAAGACCAGGCCATGTACCTCCGACGGCGCGGCCAAATTATCAACCATGCAATAAGAACGGCAACCACTATACTGAGAGGCCATCCAATGATGACCCACCAGTTTGGACCCGGAGCGGACGTTCCTCCGCCGGCTCCGGATATCTCAAGAGTGGCCAGGTTACCGTCTTTATCACGGGACATCAATTTAAAATGGTAGATGGCGGCCGGGTCCAATCCGCTGATATGCACTGAGTGTTCCGTAACTAGCCGGGTATCAAGTGCCGTGAATTGGCTGGGACTGGCCCAGTATTCCACCTGGCTATCAGATGGTTCAAGAGTTGTCCACGTGATATCAACCTCAGTGCCCGTGCTGCGGTCGAGGCTGAATTTCGAAATAGACGGCGGGGTTGTATCGGCGGGTGGTGCCGTGGTCGTGGGCGAGACAGTTATAGTGACGGGCGGCGCAGTTATGGTGGTAGGCGGCGCAGTTATGGTAGTCGGCGGTGCAGTGATGGTAGTCGTTACTGGCGGCGCCGTTGTCGTTGTCGGCGGGGCCGTCGTAGTGGTCGGGGGCGTGGTTGTCGTTGTGGGCGGGGTCGTCGTAGTGGTCAGGGGTATCTTTATGAAATTGGCGGTTACCGTCTTATTGGCATTCATGATGACAGTGGTGGTGGCGGAGGTGGGGTTGGTCACTTCGCCTGTCCAGTTGATGAATTGCCAGCCCGGAGCCGGTGTCGCTTTCAGCTCTACTTCCTTGTTTACAGCATAAAGGTTACTTCCGGCAGGAGTGGCGGTACCTTCACCAATGGTATTAACAGTAAGCTCATATATGCTTGCCGGCGGCGGGCGGGTGGTGGTGG
>CAZUXO010000085.1:0-3990 GCA_964624325.1 uncultured Dehalococcoidales bacterium | reverse complement strand
CTCCATCTTTGGCATCGGCGGCGGTTTGTCCCTCTACGAAGGCATCTCGCACATCCGCCACGTGGCGCCGGAAGCCTTAACATCCAACCCCACCGTGAACTACATCGTGCTTGCGCTTGCCGTACTCATCGAAGGCTGGTCGTTCTCTGTAGCGATACGGGAGTTCTGGAAGGCCAAGGGCGACAAAGGTCCCTGGCAATATATCAGGAGCGCCAAGGACCCCAGCACGTACACCGTCGTGCTCGAGGACAGCGCGGCCATGCTCGGCCTCGTCTTCGCCTTCCTCGGCGTTTTCTTCGGATACTTGCTGGGGAATCCGTACCTCGACGGCGCGGCCTCGGTCGTCATCGGCCTGCTGCTCATGGGTGTTGCCTTTTTCCTCGCATTCGAGACCAAGGGCCTGTTGCTGGGTGAGGGCGTGGACGCCGCAACGCTGGCGGATATACGCCGGCGTGTGGAGTCCGACCCGGCCGTGAAGCAGGCGGCAGAGATCCTCACCATGTATATGGGGCCGCGCGATCTGCTGGTGAACCTTGGCGTAAGCTTCAAGGCTGGCATTACCTCCGAGCAGATGCATGAGGCGATTCACCGCATCGAAGGCAATATCGAGGGCGCATATCCCGAAATCACGCGGGTTTACATCGAAACCGAGTCGTTCCCGGCCAAAGCAAGAAACTGAACAGGCCGGTTGATGTTCGAAAGAGGAAGAACCGGTCAAAATAGGGGTTAGCGAGTCCGAATCCCGCTGCTGATTAAAAACCAAGAGCCCCCGGATATGAAAATCAGGGGGCTCTTCTATTCAACTTCGTTAATCCCCGGCTCTACGAGACAGTAAAGGAGAGCGTAAACACGTCTATTATGCCGTCCGTGGGGACGCACTGTACGGAGTAAATTCCGCTTATGGATGCCGTGAAAGAGGCCGAGCCGCTCTTGGTGCTGCTCTCGATTTTACCGAACAGGCGGACATTGTTCGCGGGGTCGTGCACATAGTAATTTATCGGGAAGCCTTCATATTTTAAGGTGAAAGTAACCGTCTGCCCCTGGGTGACAGTCGGGAGATAAAAATAAATAGCTCCCAGGTACATGCTGGTCGACGGCGGCCAGAACTGAGTGATGGTCACCGGCGGCCCGGTTGTGGTTACTGGCGGAGGAACAAGGGTGGCGGTTACCGTCACCGGCGGGGCGGTTGTAACTGCGGTGACAGGCACGGTAACGGTTGTCGGGCTGGTGACGGTGCTTGTGGTGGAGCTTATCGTCGTCAGCGTCTGGGTCACCGGCACCGTTTTGGTAATCGTCGGCGGGGTCAGCGTAACCGTGGCCCGGGAACAGGATAATGAAACAAGCCCCAACATAAGGGTCGCGACCAGGCAAGCACTAACCAGTGTAATTTTTTCTCTCATAGTTTTCGCCTGTATTCCTTATCTAATAATTATATCACGTGACATTCTTTCGTCAAAAAATGCCGCCGGTTCCCGGGTTATCCGCACCCTGATGCAGTTCGTTCGACCCCGCCCCGCTGACGATTGATAATGTAAGTTTCCTTTTTGTTGTAAGATAATGGTACGGGGCGATGGTACATGAGGGAGGACAAAATGGGAAGACGAAGACCTTACCGGTTGCTGGTTGCACTCTCGATGGCCTTATTGTTTGTACTATCAGGCTGTGGTAATACTTTCCATTCCAACGGCGAGAGAATCTACCGCACTGCTACAAGCGCCTCCGGACAGCCAATTATCCCGGAGAGGTTTTTCATGCCGATGATGCGTGCGGTCTGCGCTAACTGCCATGGCCCCCAGGGCCACGGGGGAAACATATTTATTATGATGTATCGCTATGAGGTGCCCAATATTACCTGGCCGGTGTTGACCGGGCCGTTTGAAGACCACCAACCTTATACCGAGGAAACAGTAAAACAGGCTATCACTCAGGGTATTGACCCCGCCGGTAATCCGCTTGAATATCCGATGCCCCGCTGGCAAATATCACCCCAGGATCTGAACGACCTGTTGAGCTTCATCAAAACCCTCAAATAACGAATCGAACCCCCGCTACCAATTGAATAAAGAGAGCCCCCTGGATTGGAAATTCCAAGGGACTTTCCTTTTTTACCGATTTGCTAATAAACCTTAATTGCTCCAAACCTGAACCGAACCGAAAGATGGAAAAAATGGACTAATTACTCAAAATGCACTCTGGTGCAGCCCATCCTTTAGTATTGACAAACAAACATATGGAGAATACACTCGAGTTCCTACTGGCGAACCCTTTGGGATAAATGAGGTGGTGGATTATGAGGGTGGCTATAGGCTGCGGCGTTGTCATTGTGCTGCTGATGTTAAGCGGCATCGTCTACGCACTTGTAGGAACACCTCAGCAAAAGTCACCAAACAACGACGAAACGCCAACTACAATCGAACTCGCTGAGGCTTATACCAAGGGGTCGGTTGAACTTTTTGCTAAAGGCAGGAGCTCCATAGACAGCTTTGAAATTAGCCTCACTTCTAAAAGCACCAAGTCTTTGATTGTGCGGGTTCTCCCGGGGACAGTTTTCACCTGTAATACACCGGGCGTCCAGAGCATGATTGTCGTGGCTGAAAAGCTGATTTCACTCTTGCCGAAAGAGAGAGTAAGCTCCATCGAGGTGGAAGCTGCCTGCATAAACATGAATCTATCGGCTCCGATGAGAGGCCACGGGCTGGAACTTTCAGGTGCTACGGCGAACCATGACCTCGGCAAGCTCGTTCAACTAACTGATTTTCAAAAGCGGAGCTTTCGTATTCAGCAGTTTGCTATATGGACAATTACTGATAACCCACCCAATGCTGTTGACTATATGGGCATATCCTCAGGGTTTTCACCATTTGGGAATGGGCCAAGTCAAACAGACCTCGATGCTATACGCGGGCTTTTCGAAAGCGCAGGCATAGACACTACCAGGTATTACGCCCTGGGCGGTAAATAATGCTTGAAATTAGCTGGTAACCGGAAAACCACATAGACGTAAAGCCTGAGGCTCATAACCTGAGGTTGCTAACGGATTGGTGACGGGCTCTTAGAAAAAAATTGCTAGTGATTCTCCTAAGTTGATAGTTCGGCTAGAAATTCTTTCTCGGATATAACGGATACATTGCCGTATCTGCTGATTATTGGAGTAAATTTAGTAACAAAATAAGCTTTAATCGAATAATCTTTAATAGTTTTAACTAAGTCCAATTTTTTCTGGAATAAATCTGCCTTCTGAAATAGCAAGTCATGCCTTTTTTGATGCTTGATTACCGCTGGAAGCAGGCCATTCTCTTCCGAGGTAAACTCTTGTTGAATCAGAGTATTTTTAGAAAATGAAGAAGGCGAGGGGTCTCTGAACTTCGCTTCGATCAACAGTAAATGCTTATTCGATTCTGATATGGCGATTATATCGTAGTCAAACCCACCGATATTTTCTGAGTTAGGTAAACAACGATAGCCAATCTTTTCGAGCTTGCTCTTGAGGTATTTTTCGTATTCACCTCCAGCTACATGTTTATGCTGAGCTATTGTTTGTTGTCCATTCATGACATTGGGGGCACCCAAATGCTGACTTTGCATTAGTACAAAAAACAATAACATAGTGCGCCTGTCCAGAATTACATCCCCATCGATCTTAAACACTACTGGTATTTTATCATTGCTGCCTGTGAGCATACTTAAAAAAGATACAAAATCCTTGTCTCTTGTGGGTTGTTTGATAAAATGCCTTAACAAGTTCAAAACGGGAACGGCAATTAAGCTGTTGCTTTTAAGGCTCAAGATAATGCTCAATATGTTAGCGAGATCAGTAGGAGTCACCTGATATTGATACTTCAAAGAAGATGCATGGTTTCGTTTGACTAGGTATTGAGCACTAATAGCAACTGGCCAGAGCCTGTCAAAAATAGGCCCGTAATCGGAATATGGTAAGAACTCCTGATTTTTTATAAGCTTTTCTATAACTTCATGATAATGAAAAGTATT
>CAZUXO010000084.1:0-6667 GCA_964624325.1 uncultured Dehalococcoidales bacterium | reverse complement strand
ATCATGTCTAAAAAAAAGGACGAAACCGCAGTGAACACCCAGGACGGAGAGCAGTCGGAAGGGGCTGGGCAAACTTCTGAAGACCAGAGCGGGAGTACTTCACAGGAAGCCAAAACTTCATTCACTATCGAAGACATCAAGAAGGCAAAGAGCGACGCCGCCGCAGAAGCCGGACGTGAGGCAGCTAAAGCCAAATCCGACGCCGAGGCAGCCAGGGCAGAGACCAAGAGAGTCCAGGAAGAAAGCAAGAAGAGTCTGGACCGCCTGACCGCCCTCGAAAAAGCGAAGGACGAGGAAGAGTTGAACTCCGCCCGCAACGACCCCGATAGACTCTCTATCTACCAGCAGAGACAAGCACTCCGCCAGCAAACGGCGGACCTGGCAGCGAGAGAGGCGAAACTGGCCGAAGGGCAGGCGGACATCAAGGTCAAGGGCGAAAAATACGACGCCATTGAACGCGACGCGACGGCTCAAAAGCTGGCCACTGAACACGGAATCGACAAAGGTCTCCTCATGACTCTGGCGAAGACGCCGGAAGATATGGAGACAGTGGCAAAGGCTCTAGCCAAAGCGACAACCAGTAAAGCGGCTGTCATACCCCCCAAAGGCGATAGTGGAAGGACGATTGGCGGTGCTTCAGCCAGATACACGTCCCAGCAGCTCGAAGATATGCAAATGGACGCATACGGCAAGCTGACTGACGAACAGAAAAAGCCGATTGACACCACATAAATAGTTAAGGCTTTATGCCTGAAGGAGCAACGTCAAAATGAGCACTTTACTAACCCCGAAAATCATAGCCAAAGAAGCCCTCATCGTCCTGGAAAACAACCTCGTCCTGGGAAGCCTGGTGCACCGGGATTATTCCAAAGAGTTCCAGAATGTAGGGGCTACAGTCTCGGTCCGCAAACCCACCACTTTCAGCTCTACGGCTGTCTCCGACACCATCTCGCTCAACGTGGTAACTGAAAGCTCCGTCAACGTGGTACTGGACAACCTGCTCGATATCACCGTCCAGATTACCAGTAAGGAACTTTCCCTGGACATCGTGGACTTCAGGGAACAGATACTCGCCCCCGCCTTCCGCGCTCACGCCCAGAAGGTGGACGCCCTCATCGCCGCCCTGTATAAAGACGTGGCGGTTCACCGGGCGGTGTCTGCGACTCCATGTGCCGCCGACCTGGCGACACTTTCTGCCCTCATGTCCGTGCGAAAAGTCCCTCTAACCGACCGCCGGTTGGTCCTCAATCCCTTGACCCAAGCCGGTTTTGTCGGCAACGTGACTATGTTCGCGGCAGTTGACCAGAGAGGCGACACGCTTGGCTTGAGGGAAGCGTCCCTGGGCCGCGTGATGGGCTTCGACACCTACATGGACCAGAACATCGCTTCCCACACGTCGGGAGCACACGGCGACCTGGCCGGTTCGGCTACCGTCGCCTGGGCTGTGGATACTACAGCCGGCACCATCGACGCCATCACTTCCGGTGCGACCATCTTCGCCGGAGATATCTTCAAGTTCACTGGTTACGACCAGCAATTTGTCGTGTCTGCCAATGCCACGGCTTCGGCGTCCACTGTCATCCTGACCTTCCAACCCAAGGTGGAGGTTGCCATTCCCGACGACACGGTGATCACCTTCATCGATACGCACAAGGCAAATATAGCGTTCCACAAGAACGCTTTTGCCCTGGTGACGGCACCCCTGGCCCCGCCCATTGGCGGAGCAAGCGCCTGGGTTGAAACCTACAAGGGCTTGTCCTGCCGGATTGTCTTCGACTACCTGCCGATGGAGAAGAAGAACATCATGAGCATGGACCTGCTCTGCGGCGTCAAGACCCTGGACCTCAACCTCGCTGCCCGACTGTGCGACTCCAACTAAAGTCAGCACACTTTGACAGAACCCAGCTCGGGACGGCCTTCCCCGTCTCGGGCTGGGGATATATCGAAATAGAATTGGAAGGAGTAACACTTTGAAAAAAACCCCTGAAAAAACACCCGAAGAGAAACTTCGCATCCTCTGGTAATCGAATAGCCCGTTCTGTCAGACGGGTTATGGACTCCAGACTGCCAGCGTGACAAGCCGCCTATCCGCCGCCGGATTCCCTACGGCCATCTTTGCTTTTTATGGCCTGGAGGGGACGATGGTGGAGTGGGGTCCCATCCCCATATACCCTAACAATGCGAGAGACTGGGGGCTGAAGCACGGCAAGTTCTTCTACGACGACTGGAAAGCCGATATCCTCATAACCCTGGTGGACTCGTGGGTACTGGCCGGTATGGACCAGGCCATCAAGTGGATCCCTTGGTGCCCAGTGGACCACGACCCCATCCCGCCGCTCGTTCTTTCCACGCTCAAGAACACATTCGGGATTGTTCGCCCCATCGCGATGTCGGAGTTCGGCTATCGCAAGATGACCGAAGCAGGCATCAAGGCGTTTTATATCCCGCATGGCGTCAATGTCAACGGCTACTGCCCGAATCCTGAAACGCGGAAAGCAGCTCGTGGACAGTACAACTGGGATGAGAAGTTCGTCATCGGCACAGTGGCCACCAATCACAGCGAACGTAAAAACTGGGTGGCCATGATGAAGGCCGTGGCGAAGTTCTCGAAGGGAAAGACAGACATAGTATGGTATTGCCATACCAATCCCATTGACGACCGCGGCATCAACCTGGCGCTGCTGCGTGAAAACCTCGGACTCGAAAAGATAACCTTTTTCCCCAGCCGAGTCCAGATACAGGCGGGCATCGAGCGGGAAATCATGGCGAAAGCCTACAACTCGATGGACGTATTCCTGCTGCCTTCAAAGGGCGAGGGCTTCGGGATTCCCATTGTAGAGGCTCAATCCTGCGGCGTTCCCGTCATACTGGCCGATAACACGGCACAAACCGAGCTATGCGGAAGCGGCTGGCTTATCAAGAAACAGATGCCAGTCTGGACCGGACAATCTTCCTGGCAGTTCGACTCTGATGTGGACGAAATAGCGGCCGTCCTCGAAGCGGCTTATCAGGCCAAGAAGAGCGGAGTCCTCAAAGACATGGGACTCAAAGCCCGCCAGTTCGCATTGCAATACGACGAGGAGAAAATCTTCAAAGAGAAATGGCTGCCTGCCATGGATGAAATCGCCCGCCTCATCAAAGAACCCAAGAACGGCGAGGGCGTCCAGCCGTGGCGACAGCAATTCATCCCGCAGACCTGCATACCGCGAAAGGCGCTTGACATCGGTTGCGGCATCACCCAGCCCTACAAGCCACTACTCGAACATCTGGGTGAGTATGTGGGTATCGACACGCGGGAAGGGAAAGGCGTCGTCAAGATGGACGCTAACAAGTTGTCCTTTGAGGATGGCGAGTTCGGCTTCGTCTGGATGAGCGAGGTACTGGAGCACTTGAAAGACCCATATCGTGCATTGACCGAAGCCCAAAGGGTAGGCAAGCATGGCATCTGCCTGTTCAACACACCCCAGAACCCGTCATTCAAGCTAGACCCCGACCACAAAGTCGTCTCTCTTCCCTACATCACATTGGCCAGCGGAGACGGCCTCATAAGCTGGTAGGTATGCGTATTCTCTTAATCGAGCCGCAAACGAACCAGCCTATCATCGTCCGCCAGTCCCCGTCACGCGCTTTGCTCATCCTGGGGACGCTGGCTAAAAAGCACGGCAACGCCGTACTGGTTCATCACCAGAAAGACGAAACGGAGACAAAGGCGCTCATCGCCGACTCCAACCCCGACCTCATTGGCTTAACAGTCAACACTTTCCAGGTGAAACACGCGAAAGATATTGTGTACTTCATCCGGCACGAATACCCCAAAGTCAAACTCGTTATCGGCGGACCGCACGCCCCCGCCTGGGACGGCGAGGCGGACAATATCATCATCGGAGAGGGCGAGAACGACTGGCTAGAGCTTATCGGCCAGCCGCCCTACATCGAGGAACCCGATGACATACCCATCCCCGACTACACGCTCGTCGAGATGGACAAATTCATGGGGATCGAACCCGTTGGAGCCGTGCCGTCTTACTCCATGATGGCTTCGAGGGGCTGCCCGTTTCACTGTATCTTCTGCAACACGCCCGTCTATTGGGGGAAGAAAGTCCGCCGCCACAGTCCGGCAAGAGTGCTCGAAGAAGTGAAACTCCTGCACGACTGTTACGGAGCGAAGGAAATCTTTTTTCAGGATGACACTTTCAACCTCGACCATCAGTGGGCGGGCGAAATCTTCCGCCGCATCATCGCCGCCGGTCTCAACAAGAGCATGATTTTCCGTATCTGTTGCCGGGTGAACGAGAACCTGATAACCAAAGACTTCCTGGATCTCGCCCGCAAAGCCGGAGTGTGGTCTATCTTCTATGGCGTCGAGAGCGGCAGCCAGACGATGCTCGACAGGATGCGGAAAGGCCAGACAGTCCGCGAAATCATGCGGGCATTCCACTACACCCGCGAGGCGGGTATCCAGTCCCAGGCCAGCTTCGTCATCGGGCTGCCGGGTGAAACAAAAGAGACACTAGCAGAGACGATGAACCTGTTGGCCGTCATCCAACCCAACAAGTACGGATTCTGTCCCGCCTGCCCGTTTCCAAAGACCGAGCTTGACCACATCGTGACGGAGAAAGGCCACAAGTTGCCGCTCAAATACGAAGAGTACGGCTATGGGAAAATCATCTGCCGCACCGACGAGCTGGACTATGACGACATCGCCCAGCTTTTCAGGAAGGAGGCCGCTATTGCCCTATAGAGTAGAACACCACGAGGGGAAGCGCCCCTGGAAAATCATCAACGAGGACACCGGGCGAGTAGTCGGCAGCTCGACGACCGAGGAAGCGGCCAGAGCATCCATCCGGGCAAGGTACGCCGGTGAACCGAAGGAGGACAGCCGCCATGCCAAGACGCAAGCTCAACGAAGTCATTGAATACGTCCGACAGTACCTCAAGGATGAGTTCACGGAAGGCGTCGAGTACGTCTGGGAGGACGACGAGCTGCAACTTATCATCGACCAGGTGTTGATGGAGGTCTCTACGTTCTCCCCTCGCATCGTGAAGGAAACGCTCACCACCACCGCCAGCAGGGAGATAGATGTCAGCACCATCGACGACTTTATCGGAGTGGACGCCGTGGAATGGCCGGTCGGAGCCACGCCGTCCAAGTTCGTCAACTTCGACCTCAAAGGCGACACTCTCGTCCTCTTGATGCAGGCCGTGCCGTCCGCCGGGCAAGATATCGCCATCTGGTCTCAGGAAACTCACCAACTCACCCCCACCGCCAGCTCACTCCGCCCGCAGGAAGAGGTGCTGGTCATACGGGGTACCATCGCTCTGGCCGCTATCGCCAAGGCCAGGGAATTGATCGACCAGGTGAACCTCGGCGGAGCCGGAGCCGCCCAGGAATTGGAAAACTGGGGACTGCGAAGACTGGCCGAGTACAAGAACGACCTCGTACGCAACTTCTCCACCATAGCGCCCCAAACCAAATATCATACTCAATAAGGAGGGACACATGTTCGAAAAAATGCTTACAACCCCGCACAAGAAAGACAATGGCAACTGGCACATGCACGCCAGGCTGCTCAAGTACAAAGAGGACATCACGCCCTTTGCACAGCAAGGTCGAGAGGCGGAGTTCCATACCAGCCACAAGCCCTATGAAGTCATCGAGATGGAACACAACGCCCTGCTCAATACCGGCATCGACAAGATATGGGATTTGGTAACTGGAGTTGCTTCCGGTGCCGCCCATATCTACGACAACGCCGCCGCTCAAATCGGCGTGGGCGACAGCACAGTAGCCGCCGCAGCCACGCAAACCGACTTGCAAGCCGCCAGCACCGCCACCAAAACCTACAAGGCGATGGAAGCTGGCTATCCCACTTCGACCACCCAGAAGGCCACCTTCAAGAGCTCGTTCGGCTCGTCCGATGCCAACTACGCCTGGCAGGAGTGGGTGGTGAAACAGGGCACGAGCACTGTGTGCCTTAACCGCAAGGTCGAGAGCTTGGGTACGAAAAGTTCAGGGACGTGGACGCTTGAGGTGGATATCACTTTAAGCTAGACCCGTCATGTATGCTACCAGAACAGGCCAGTCGGGGCGTTAATGCTTTGGCTGGCTTGTTCCTAATCCCGCCGCTAGTTTTGGACTAAGGGGGCTGGCCGATGTTCGCAAAGATAAACCCAACAGGTTGTGAAGAACGCAAAGGTCTGGTCAAGGTACGAATAGACTTCTACCTTGACCCTGCCGATGCCCGCTACTCCGAACGCCATATTCAGGTTGTGGATATATCCTCAAATAAGTATCTCAAAGGCTACACTGGCAAGGTTAATGATGCCGTTGCGTATCAAAAATGGCTGGACACGCTGCCTAAAGTCTGGCAGGATAACCCTTTCCACTGTCATTTTATTCAGGTCGCACCTGACGCAACGGATGCCAGTATCCTATCACTAGCCAAAGAGCATCTGGTTAATTTCTACGAGGCATGGTCAGGCGGGCAGGCTATTCAGACAGGCTGGAAAAACAAAGTCCAGCCAGTAGAAAATATCTCATTGAGCACAGCCAGCAAGGTGAAAGTAGAGGACATCAAAGCAAGGCTTTGTGATACCAAGATTGAGGTCAAAGTCTAATGGGCGCTATAGATATAGGGACTACCCCTGCCCGTCTTGGTACTTACAG
>CAZUXO010000083.1:0-5966 GCA_964624325.1 uncultured Dehalococcoidales bacterium | reverse complement strand
TATTCATTGTAACTCGCCTGAGGTTTGTGTCAAGGTGCAACGATAAAAGAGAGGCGGCATTTACGCCGCCTCAACTTAATCAACTTATCCGTTCAGGGTCGTTCAAAGGACGTTAAACTAGTGGCAAGGGCCGCCGGATGAGGTCGAAGGTCCGGTGGAAGTCTGGTTATTTGTCATTGGACAGCTTGCTTGTCTCTGAGTGTCGGTCCTCTGGTTATCGAACAGTGGGCAGTTTACTTGTCCCGGAGTATTGGTACCCTGATTTACATACACTGGGCAGCTTCATTGTCCTTGAGCATCGGTCACCGTGCAACCGTATGCTCCCTGTACCCCGGTAGTCGTGGCCGGCTGTGTCTGTACCGGAGAATCCGCGGCCAATGCTGGAATGGCTATCAAAGCCGTGGCGGCAATGGCTATGGTGGCAAGGGCGACAGCGATATATTTTTTCATTTAATCCTCCATTCGAGTGACGCTTCCTGCATCCCTTCGATGTATTCTCACTATATCAGCCTAATATGAAGATTTTATGAAAATTGTGTGTAGTATGGGTGAATTATTGTCAGTTGAGTTAATTCTTCGGTTATTTAGGAATGCGCTTGGACATGAGAATCCACGTTTGCACTCAAAGAGACTTTTTAACGTCCAGTTGTAGACTATATTCTTGTCTTAGAACATATCGGTCGTGTGTAAAGCGATAGCCACGGTTTGCTTAGCGGCTGCGGTACTCAGTCTTAGCCCACAACAGTAGCGTCGAACTGATGATTACGGTTAAACAACCCGCTTCCTGGAAGGTTACCGCCAGGATTGGAGTGAGCAACCCTAAAATACTCAGGGTAAGACCGATAACATTATAAATAATAGAGAAAAAGATATTGAGCTTGATTCGCCGCAGCACTTTTCGAGACATCTGAACAAATTCCACAACCTGCCCGAGGTCATCGCTCATCAAGGTAACACCGGCTGTTTCAATAGCCACATCAGTCCCTGCTGCTCCCATAGCAATACCTACATCTGCCTGGGCCAGAGCCGGAGCGTCATTGATTCCGTCGCCAATCATGCCAACCTTGTGGCCTTCCCTTTGAAGACGTCTCACGACTTCCAGCTTTTGTTCGGGTAAAAGCTCAGCCTGATACTCGTCCACGCCGATGTCTTTGGCCACAGCACTGGCGACTTTGGGGTTATCTCCCGTGAGCATGATAATTCTTTTCAATCCACTCTTTTTCAACAAGACTATGGCTTCGGAAGTACCGGGGCGGATCTCGTCAGCGATGGATATTAAACCGGCGATACTCTTGTCATAGGACACAAGAATAACCGTTCTTCCATGCTCCGCTTGTTCCGACAAGCTGATTTGGATTTCTTCCCGCAAGATAATATCCCTGGCTTTTAATAGCTCTTCTTTCCCAATCAGCAGTTCCTTGCCCTGCCATCGGGCAACCACACCCATCCCTATTTCAATCTTGAACTCGTCCGGGTCGGGTGCTTCCAGACCGCGCGCTTTGGCAAAGCTCAGGACTGCTCTGGACAACGGGTGCCCGGAGTACTTTTCGCCCACTGCGGCCATGAGCAAGACTTCATCTTCCGAATGCCCGTTGAAGGTGAGCACGTTCACTACCTTGGGTTTCCCTATAGTGAAAGTTCCGGTCTTATCCACAAGAAGCGTGTCAAGCTTACTGGCAAGTTCGAGGAAAACGCCGCCTTTGACGAGTATGGCCCTCCTGGCCATATTGGAGATACCTGCTGTGACCGCCGTCGGCGTGGCGATGGCAAATGCACAGGGGCAAGCTACCAGCAAAACAGTCACGGCAACTTTTATGTCCCCTGAAATAAAATACCCTATGACGGCCAGAACTAATATCGTAGGGAAAAACCAAGTGGTAAAACGGTCGGCGATAGTCTGCACCGGGGCCTTTGTCGCCTGTGCTTCCTCCGTCAAGTGGACGATCCTGGCTAAGGTCGTATTCTTGCCAATTTTGGTAGTCTGGATTTCCAACCGGCCTGTCTCATTTAAGGTCCCGCTGAATACATTGTCACCTTTTACTTTTTCCGCAGGGATTGATTCTCCCGTTATAGCCGCCTGGTTGACGCTGCTGGTCCCGGCGAGAACTGTACCATCAACCGGTATCCGCCCGCCCGGTCTAACCACCACCACATCTCCGATTTGGACTTCACTTGCCGGAACCGTGATTTCCTCTTTTCCTCTCCGCAAAGTCGCCGTCTGCGGGGCAAGGTCAAGCAGGTTCCGTATGCTTTTACGTGTCTTATCAAGAGTATATGATTCCAAAGCGCTGGCCACGGACATGATGAATACCACGATAGCTGCCGCACGAAATTCGCCGACAGCCATAGTCGCGATTAAAGCTACGGTAACAAACACGCTGACGGTGATCTTTCGGCGGAAGATGTCTTTGAATCCTGAAACAAAACGAAGGTAGCCCCCGAATAATATGGCCAGAATGGCAATCACTGCATTCAGATAGCCCGGCCCGATTTTCCAATGAGCCAGAGCCCAGCTTATTATTATAAATATGCCAACTATCGTCGGGACGAGAGCTAATACGCCAATCTCCCCGTAGTCACGGGTTTTCTTATTCTCTGCAGCCAATATTATTTCCGCTTTGCTAAAAAGATAAGCTTATTTCCCCTTTTCGGGTTCGGGATGACCGGAACAGCACTTTTCTTCTTTAACTTCTGCTTCTTCTTTACCGTAACAGGCATCGCCCGGCCCACAATTACACCCACCTGTTTTACTCATGGATTCTTTAATCTTGGCGAACAGCCCTTTTTTCTTTGCTTCCTTTTCCATATTTCAACTCCTCCTCTTATTTATTGATTCCCTCTCTAATGCCTTGAAAACTATTGAAGTCACACTTACCGGTTATCTCCTGTTGTTTCAGACAGGCTCGCAGGGCGGCGCTGTCAGATTCAACCAATTTATCGTCACCCACCCATCGTGGAAGGGAATCAAGCGCCCGTTTGATATTATCGTTGAGGTCAGGATTAATCTTGTAATTATTCCATTTCCCATTTCTGGAGCAGATTACTATATCCGAATGCTTTAAAACGGCTAATTGCCGGGAGATTCTCGGCTGAGACATTCCTAGAGCCCCAATTAACTGGCAAACGCAGAGTTCACGCCCATTAAGCAGGAGTAGTATTCTGACTCTAGTAGTGTCAGAGAGTAGCTGAAAGAATTTGGCAGGGTTATCCATTTACTACTCCGAAAACCCAAATACCACGGCTCCTAATACGTTGCATGTGGAGATTGCCTTTCAACATTCACTATGTGGTTTAACAGATTACGCATAACTATATGCGCATTATATTATATGTATTCTGCAAAGTCAATGGTAGTTCTACTTTAACGCCACAGCGGATGCATAACGCGGAGTGTCCGCAAGTCAGCCAAAGATTCGGAGTAATATGAATAAGTTAACCTGAATCGAACTGCCCGGGGGGCTTAGCTTTTTCTCACGTGGTGTCGTTGTGAAATTATGCAGTAGTCCTGGCTAGTCTCCATACCCTGCCCCGTTACAGTCTTGCTGCTCTTCGTCTGTAACCCGGCCTCCCCTTACCAATGTCATTGCGGGCGAGCGCAGCGAAGCGTGGCAATTTCGCGCCCCCACCCTTGTTTAGTTGCGGTCAGAGGTGTTGAGGTGGTGCCCGACCTGAACGCCCGACCCCTTTTAAACGCTGGCATAATGGGGCAGTGGGAAACTCAGTCGCCTTGACCCTCGACGTGTATAGCCATATAATTGATTGTGCAATCTGAGGCTATGGCGTTGTTAGATGAAGTGATGCCGTTAGGGGTGTCTCAGAAAAATGACGCCAGATTAATACCAACAGAAGACATAATAACTATACGTAACTATGAATTATCCTTACGCCAGCGTAGCTCAGTTGGTAGAGCAGCTGTTTCGTAAACAGCAGGTCTCGAGTTCGAGTCTCGACGCTGGCTCCACATTGCTAATTCCGCCCCCCAATGACGCTTCACCACAGATTTGACACCATGTTGCGGAAAGCTTGTTTAGTCATTTTCAGGTTAATTACAAGTCAGTTTCGCAGCGTAAAACGGCCAAGGCGTGCGGCAGCTTTTATGTTTTTCCCTTATCCATTTAGCAATTTCCTTTCAGTGACTTTTCCATAACACTACTCCTGTGTCACCGAAGCCCACCCAAATCTATTACATTGCGGACACTTGAGGTACCTATGAAAAAAGAGGTGAGGTCCGAGATATACTAACCAACTTGTTGGCAGGAACTTGGTGTGACAATAAGGGCATTTATAACTTAAGTTTTTCCTTCGCAATACGAATAAACGTAAGACTATCCAGGCAATTATGACAAGGAAAGGTAAATAGTAGTATTTTTCCATTCTATTGTCTCCTTTCAACGGTATTCAAAAACAACAAGATTCCTATTTGACGATCACAGTCAGTACAAATGTCCTCACGCCTTTTTCTCCACCCTCCCAGGGACGATCATAGCTCATCGAAGCTGTTGTAACGCCAGCTTGACCTGCCGTAAACCACCATTCTTCAATTCCTGACATGCCCGCCACCGGTTTGGTATCGTCGCTTGCCTGGGGTGCAACGTATGCGTGTTCTGTCTGTTTCAAGATGTTTCCATTGGCAATTTTGGCCTGCTCTGTCCAACTGAAACCAGTGGTTGCGTTCGAATCCAGTACAACGGTAAAAACGTCTCCGGCTTTTACTTCTACCTGTCTCAAAATATGAGCTTCCTTGTTGAAGTCTTCGGCAGTAATGTTGACCAGATATTTGTTGGGGGCTGGAGGGACCTTGTTATCGGGGTTGACTGAAGTACCGCTAGTAGTGGAGGCGGCGAAGGTGGTAAATCCGCAGCCTCCCGCAAGTAATACGACACCGAGAACCATCGTGGCGACGAATATTTTGCTTTTCATTTTCTTTTCCTTAATATTATCTATGACCGTAAATTGATGCCAGGCTCGATTACTTGTGTATCACCGAAGCCCATCCTAGTTTATGGCATTGCGGACATCTGACGTACCTACGAAACAGGACGTGGGGTCCTAGGTAGACTAACCAACTCGATGGCTGGAACTCAGCGTGACAATGGGGACATTTATAACCGTAGTTTTTCCTTTGCCAAACGAATAAACGGAAGATTATCCAGGCTATTATGACTAGGAAAATAAAATAGTACTCTTTCATTTGTATTTCTCCGTTATACTTTCAACTGTTAATTACTACTAGACTTCCAACATTCAAATAAAGATTTGAATACCCGGTATATACAAGATCACATTAACTCTCCTCCCGAATCCGCACATGACCAAGTGTTGCTTCACTGCGATGGAAACAGCCTCGATAATGTTTCTTGTCCGCCGCACTACTTCACGGTTACGGTTAGCTCGAATGTCCATTCAGCCTGTGTGCCGCCTGCCCAAGGCTGGCTGTATTGAAAACTGATCTTTGTTATCCCGGCCTTGAGGGTGTTAAATGTCCACTGTTCTTGAGACGCCGCGCCAATCAAGGGCTGCCCCGTTGACTCGCTGGCGATGTATTTATGGCCGGTCTGCTGGAGTAAAGTTTTATCACCTAACTGAGCTGTTTCATTCCAGCTGAAACCGGTTGAAGGGTTGGAACCCAGCACAACAATTAGTAAAGCCCCCTGTTCAACCTCCACCTGCTTTGAGACGTGCTGGGAGTCAAAAAATTCCTGGGCAGAGACGTAGACGTTTCCAATAGCGGGATCACAAAGGTCAGCTTGCACTCCTGTTGCGCAAGCCCCCACCGCCAGTAGCAGAAGCGAGATGGCCATGACTCCGAACAATTTGATTTTCATTTTCCTCTCCTATTCCGATTATTTTGAAAACCAGATATTTGGCTTCCACTAATGAATACGAAATTGGCGGAAAAGTATCACAACAAAAAAGAAAGGAGCCAAAATGCGGAGAGGAATTATGGCTGGCGAAAGGTTAGTTCT
>CAZUXO010000082.1:0-5250 GCA_964624325.1 uncultured Dehalococcoidales bacterium | reverse complement strand
CGGTAACGCCCTTTTACTGCCTCCGCATATTCTTTAACGCTCTTTCGTGTCACCTTGACCTCCTATCATATTGGCCTTCGGTAACACTTATTTTGAGTCAACGACCCCTTACTCGGTAACTTTAATTATGAGTCAATGCGTTACTCGGTAACTTTAATTATGAGTCAATGCGCGGTATTGAATTCGGCCTATCGAATTGGTAACATGAAGTGGCGCAAAACAAAGGGAGGAAGACCATGGTTCGAAAAACAGGTAGTACTGGACAGGGATGGGAAATTAGGCTTTTTCTGACCTGCGTGCTTTTTTTAGTTTCCTTTGCCACCGTTCCCGGAACTCTTTTGGGTTGCGCCTCGACAGATACGGGTATTTCAACGTTCACCGATAATTTAACCACAGTATCTATCGGTGGCAGTACGGTCACCCTTGCAACAGGTAGGCTGGCTAAAGATGTTTGCTTTGTCTGCCATAAATTATCGACACCCGGTATCACCAACCAGTTTAGTTCGAGTCTCATGGGAAAAGATGGTGTAACTTGCACGGACTGCCACCAGGTCACCGCCGATTTTCCCGGGGCTAAAGCTCATAATGGCACTTTTCGGTTAACCTCAGTCACTCCGGCCATGTGCCAGAAATGCCATTCCAACGAGGTTGCTCAGTTCAGCCAAAGCCGCCATTCACTTCCGTCATATGTAGCCGTGAACGGCGATCAGGATTTGACTGCTGTCCAACTGGCTATGTATAAGGCCATTCCCGAGGGAGGGTACGCTCTGGATAAGACTGAACACCCGCTTGCTGCGCTCGAAGGTCCTGATATACTTCCTTTTACCTGTGATGCCTGCCATAAGATCGGCCAGCCTAACGTTGACGGCTCAGTGGGCCGCTGTCAGTCCTGCCACCTGACGCATACTTTTAACTTGGAACAAGCTCGAAAACCTGAGACCTGTAATGCTTGCCATATTGGGCCGGACCACCCTCAGTATGAGATATATCAGGAGTCAGCTCATGGCATCAGGTATGCTACGGACGGGGCCAACTGGAACTGGGTTGCGGCTCCCGGGGCTTTGACCATCAACGATATGCCGGCACCGACATGTTCCGTGTGCCACATCAGCGCCTTCGGCAAAGTTACAGGCTCTCACGACGTGGGAAACCGCCTGACCAACTTCTTGGCGGCGCAGTACACCACCGCCAGACCGAACGCTTCGGCCAACCAGCAGCAAATGCAACTGGTGTGTATGCAATGCCATACCATAGATTTCGTTTTGAGATTCTATAGTAGCGCAAACCAATTGAATTCGACCGTGACTGACATGGTAAAACGGGCGGATACCATAATGGCTCCGTTGCAGAACAAGGGCTTGCTTAGTAGAGTACCTTTTGATGATCCTATCAAGTTTGTCTATTTCGATATTTGGCACGACTATGGTCGCACCACCAAATTCGGCGCATGGATGCAGGGGCCAGACTATTCGCAATGGCACGGGGCCTACGAGATACTGCGGAACCTGTCCGTGCTGCAGTCTATGGCGAATGACAAACTGGCGGCTGCCGCTAAATAGGATTTTCCTATATGGGCAGAAGCCTGGTTTTGGTGCATTCAGGTCTGCCCATAATACCCCTTGGCTGTTACTCAGGCGCAACACCGTCTTCCGGGCTGTCTGTGGCAAAGCAGATTGGCATATAATACTATTATCCGGTGTTACCCTGCCCCCTCGCATCGGATGATATAATGTCTCGAGAATTGATAGTAAGCGAGGGTTTAGTATGACCACTCCTGACATGACCGCCCAACATAAACTTATACTTTTTAGCCTGGCTGAAGCCGTTGAAAAACAGATCCAGCCGAATGAGTGTTCCTTTGAATTATCTGACGACCAGACTAAATACCAGTTAAGGGTCGCAGGAGGCAAACCCGGCATCATCGCCTGGGCTACCAACGACCCTGGTTGGCGCAAGTTTGAACCTGCGAATTCAAAAAACGGACATAATCTGATCATCAATATCCCGGAAGACTTCCTCACCTGGGATTTATGGGAAGGTCCGCTCAAGTGGCTTTATGATGACAAATTCTCGAATGCATGGTCTCTGCAAAGGCCGGCGATCAATTATGTCCCCAAGGGTTATAATTACGGTGAACTATCATTTGAACTCGTGCCAACTGGGATAGCCACTGGGGCAAGAAGTGTCAAAACTGAACCGATGGCGGGGTATGGTCTGGTATTGTCCGTTTTGGTAATAGCCGCCAACAAATCTTTACGCAAACGATTGGACAAACGCACCAGAGAATTTAGGTGGCTTAAAACGAGAAGTAATCCCGACGACGAAGCTAGGTAGTATCCTGTAGTATTTGTTTTGTACAGGGGATGTGATCTCGGGAAGCCATACCGCTTGGAGAAGCCCTTAAAGAAAGGAGAAGGCGAACACGATGATTGATTATTCAAACAGATTGATAACAAGAAGGAGGCGTGGTGGAAATTGTGGGTGTAATTTAATATTTCTGCTACTTTTTATCGGTTTTATCATTTTTGTGTATTATTACCTGCGCTAATAACTGCCTAAAGCTATAACCCACACTTTTTCACAGGGTCTTACAAAGGTATATTCCCGTGCTTCTTCTGTGGCAGCTTCTGGCGCTTATCCTTCAACATCTTTAGCGCACGGATGAGCATAGGTCGCGTGCAACGCGGGTCTATAATGTCGTCTATATAGCCCAGCCCCGCCGCCTGCAGCGGATTGTCGAATTTGGCCTTGTACTCATCTACCAGTTTTATGCGCAGCTCCTCTTTGTTGGCAGATTCTGCAATTACTTTGCGAAAAATGATATTGACTGCTGCCTCTGCACCCATGACCGCTATTTCGGCGCCCGGCCAGGCGTAATTGATATCTCCTTTCAGATGGTGCGAGCTCATAACGATGTAAGCTCCGCCGTATGCCTTGCGCGTGATGACAGTCAGTTTGGGCACGGTAGCCTCGGCGTAGGCGTAGATAAGCTTGGCTCCGTGGCGGATGATGCCGCTGTGCTCCTGTTCGATACCGGGGAGGAAACCGGGCACATCAACCAGACTCACCAGTGGAATATTGAAAGCGTCACAGAACCGCACGAAGCGTGCCGCCTTAACTGAGGCGTTGATGTCAATTGTTCCGGCCAGCACAGATGGCTGCTGCGCCACTATCCCGACAGAATTACCTGCTAGCCTGGCCAGTCCACAGATGATGTTGGCGGCGAAGTGTTCTTGCACTTCCATGAAGTCGCTGCTGTCCACGATGGAGTAGATTACTTTTTTCATATCATACGGGCGGCGCGGGTCGTCATGCACCAGTGTAAAAAGCGCCTCGTCGGTTCTTTCTGAGTTGTCGCCGGTCTTAACAGTTTTTGGTTTGGCGTTGCAGTTCTGCGGCAGGAAGGTGAGCAGTCGTTTTACCTGTTTGAAGCATTCCTGCTCGTTGTCATAAAGGAAATGTGCCACGCCACTTTTCTGATTATGCACATCTGCCCCGCCCAGTTCCTGGTGGTTTACCACTTCATTGGTTACGGAGCGCACCACATCAGGTCCTGTTATGTACATCTGCGTAATACCCTTCACCGTAAAGATGAAGTCGCAAAGAGCAGGGGAGTAGACTGCGCCCCCCGCACTGGGTCCTACTACTACGGCTATCTGAGGGATAGCTCCCGAGCAACGTGCGTTGCGCACAAGTATTTCGCCGACTCCAGCCAGGCTGGCCACCCCCTCTTGGATGCGCGCACCTCCGGAGTCATAGATGCCTATGACCGGCATACCGCGCTCCAGTGCCCGATCTAGCACCTTCCCGATTTTCTGTCCTACCACCTCAGAAATGGTGCCACCTATAAAGGTAAAGTCTTGTGAAAATACGAAAACGGGGCGTCCATCAATCTCTCCTGAACCGGTTATGACAGCATCGGAAACCTCTCGTTGTTCCGACATACCGAAGTCGGTGGCGCGGTGAGTAACGAAGCCCCCCATCTCATGAAAGGTGCCGGGGTCGACCAAAAGCTCAATTCTCTCGCGCGCCGTAAGCTTTCCGCGAGCGTGCTGGGCGGCGATGCGTTCTGTAGCACTTGTGCCCTTGCGCAACTCCTCCACGCGTTTTAATTTTTCATCAATAGTCATATTCGACTACTCCTTTATACAACAGCTTTCAAACCTGTAAATGAAGGGTTTATTGGAACGGTTGTCCCTTTTCGGTTACGTCAAACCTAGCAAATAGGGCTAGTTGTTCTTGAAGAAAACAAGATTAATACTACCATTTGTATTACTGTTTCGCGAATAACTTCTTCTGTTAGTTTCCACGTAAACCTCAATGTATACAAACGACATAAAGAAAGATACTTTTATCACTCTCTCGGAGTCATCTAAAGGGTCGTTATTGGTCTTCAATCCAGGGAAACGGACTTATTAAGAGCAATGATACTCCATCATTTATGCAGTTTGGTCAATTACTTCGCAGTTTATATCAATTGGAATCATAAGATACATCGTAACGCACATTGGGGTGCAGTCAAATTCTGAAATATCAGGTTCCACATTCTGCCATCTCTGCCCTTGTTTTGATACTATTATTACTTAATTCATTAGCTATCACTAAGCCCCTGGTTCCATCTGCCGCACACCAGCGCTAAATATGCCGGTCGGAGCGGTTGCCGAAAACTCAGCTACCTTTTCTAGTGTATTCGCGTCATAGACTACGACTTTATCATCGTTCCAGCAACCGATATAGACATAATTGCCATCAGGCGTGAATTCTGGGTGAATGGAGCGCTTGCCAGGTTGCAGTGTTGCCACAACATCTAGCGTCTCTTTATCAAAGATCACAATATTATCCCAACAGTCACCGCTCGCAGAGCAATCGACCCAAACATAGCGGCTATCGGGATGTGAGCGAATAAACATTCCTGGCCCAGGAGTTGGAATAGTTTTCACCACCTCCCATGTCGCAGTGTCCCATATGGTCACCATTCCCTGCCCTATGGCAGGGGTTGCCGCAAGTATACGACCTTGGCTTTCAAAGAGTGCCCCAGGGCCTGGGTGCGGCTGCGTCCCAGCGGGAATCTTCTTGACTATTGATAGTTCCTTCAGGTCAATCACAACAATCGTACCATCTGCTTGGGAGGCCACTTGAAGATAGCGCCCATCAGGCGTCAGGAAACCGTCGTGTAATATATTGCCTACATTGGCAATTTGCTTTACCACCGGGAAGTTTTCCTTAGAATAATCGACTATCCAGACCTGT
>CAZUXO010000081.1:0-3147 GCA_964624325.1 uncultured Dehalococcoidales bacterium | reverse complement strand
CCTTCTCATGAATACCCAAAACTTAGGAAATAAAATATGAGGAAATTGAAGAATGCGCAATTTCAACGAAGCTGACAAGAGGAAAAAGCAGACAAGGATCCAGATAAAAGAAAATCCTGGGGACCTTTCCAAAGAAGTGCTTTCGAAGTTGGAAGACAAGGTTAAAACATCATCCATGGACAGTCATCTGCCTTGCGCAACGGCTTTTAAAATTGCTCGAGATGCCGGTGTTCCCAAAATTGCCGTAGGTGAGATGATTGATAGGCTTGGTATCCGCATCACGAATTGCCAGATAGGCTGTTTTAAAGTTGATAAGAATATTCATAACGCCCTTGAACCCAATAAGGTAGATAGTAAGATCATTGCGATGCTTGAAACACTACAGGGAAGAAATGAGCTTACCTGCGCCAAAGTTTTTGAGATGGCGCTACAGTTGAAACTAACACCAATGGCAATCGCCATTGTCGCCAATTCTCAGAACTTAAAAGTGCAACATTGCCAACTGGGCTGTTTTTAATAAACGAGATGAAAGCAGTTTGCTTGCTGCAAAGCCGGAATCAAGATTCCGCTGGAATTATTTTGATATAGATTGTAAGGGCAGGGCTTTGTTTCCCCAGGTAGGGTTATGGCTTGGGTAATAAACATCCTGCGAGATTTGGCTTGTCTCGGAAAGCGATATTTAATGGGAGAGTTGGCCACCCGGAATCACGTCATAAAGCCCTATTCTATTAATTTTTCCAAGAGCACTTGCGCATCGGGAGAACCACGATTGTAAGATACCCTTGAAGCCCTATAGAGCGGTTACCCGAATTTAGAATGTACAGCATCCGTGCTTTTTGACATCTATGTCGGTCACAAACCATCAAGCGGGTGATACTGGACTCGTTATCCTCCACTCATGAGTATACACGTCCATCTTTCTCCCGCGAACCGATGCAATAAGGGTAACCCCCATCTTATCAGCCACTTGGACAGCCAGGTTGGTAGGAGAGGAGATCGATACCAGGATGGGTATACCTTTCTTAACCACCTTGTGGGCAATCTCGGAAGATATCCGGCCGCTGGTGATGAGGAAACAATCGTCAATGGGGATACCCTCCAGCAGGCAGTGACCAAATATCTTGTCTACGGCATTGTGACGGCCTACGTCTTCTGCATGGGCCACTATCTGACTTCCGCTGCAAAGCGCAGCACTGTGCACAGCATGGGTTTCCTTATACACAACAGATGCGTGTTGAAACGAGAGAGCCAGATCGAATATCTCCTGAGGAGTGACGAAAAGCTTTGTGGTTATTACTTTGTTATCGGCGTCACTCGCGCTGTAAAAGGCCATGCCCCTGCCGCAACCGGTGCTTATCACTCTTTTGGCCAGAGTATCCTGTGAGACTTCTTTGCCATCTACCGTCTCAAGCCTGACCACACCCCTGACTTTGTCGACAGTGATGTTTTTTATTTCATCCTTGCTATGCAGGAATCCCTCGGAAGACAGAAAACCCACTGCCAGTTCCTTGAGCGAATCCGGTAGGCAAAGCATGGTGACAAGCTGTGTACCGTTGAAGAGAATGGTCAACGGGTACTCGCGTGCTGTTGGCTTATCGATTTTAGTAGTTGCGTCTCCTTCAAAGCGAATGATAGAGCAACTTTCCGTAAACTCGGACCCATCAGAACATTTATCCATCTTACCCACTTTCATTTAAAAGAAGGTTACAATTACCTCGGATCCCTTTTCCATTGATTTACCCTCAGGCACAACAACGTACCCATCTGCATAGGCTGTGCCGGTGATAGCTCCCGATTCTTTGATTATCGGGTACGCCATTCCGTTTTCCATTTTTACCGTTTGGAAACGCATGCGGTCCCTGCTGCACACGACACGCTCCCCAAGTGTAGCCCGCGCATTTAGATTGTGCATATGTGGCATATGCCCCATTTTTCTGATCGCCGGTCCTAAAAGAAGATATGCATTGATAAGGCAGGATGTAGGATAACCAGGCATGCCTAAGACTGGTTTATTCTTTACAACAGCGAATGTTGTGGGTTTCCCTGGTTTTACCTTGATACCGTGAAAGAACACTTCACCCCACTCCTCGAGGACGTTTATGATGAGGTCCTTTTCTCCCATGGAGGAACCGCCAGACGTCACTAAGATATCGGCTTCAAGGGCTGCTTTAATGGAAGACTTGATCGCTTCAATCGTATCGCCTGTAATATTACAAGCCTTAGGGATGCCGCCATTTTCTCTTACTACAGCAGCCAGCGTGTGCGAGTTGATATCGTAGAGTTGGCCAGTTTTTAGCCGTCTACCTATCTCCACCACCTCTTCGCCGGTCGGCATAATTGCTACAATTGGTTTTTCGAAGACAAGCACGCTACATAACCCTTGCGAAGCCAGCACTCCTATTTTACCCGGATTCAACAACTGGCCTGCCTCGATGATCCTTTCGTTTTTCCTGATATCCTCGCCCCTGAAGCCTATATTGCCTTGAGGTGATTGGGATTTAAAGATAGTGATATCCGCGCTATGCCTTACAGTGTCTTCAACCATGACCACTGCGTCTGTTCCTGCTGGCATCGGAGCGCCGGTAGAAATTTGGATGCATTCACCGGGCGCCACACCGCCTTTTGATGCTGTTGCGCCGGCATACACGCAATCAACGAGTTTCAGGCGTTTAGGGTTATTTGGCGTTGCCCCAAAGGTATCCTCGGCTTTAACAGCGTAGCCGTCCATACCGGCACGGTTAAAAGACGGGGTGTCAAAACTCGCAGTGACGCTCTCTGCGGATATACGCCCCAGGGCTTCATCGATAGGAATATTTTCTGTGCGATCAAGTGGTGCGATGTGCCTATCGATTATCTCCTGGGCTTCTTCAAAGGATATCAACTCACCAAACGGCTTCATGTCCTTAGCCCCCCTGCAGTTCTTTTTTCATCCTTACCTCGATGGTCTTAACAGGCTCGATACCTTTAAGGCTCGACACCATAGCCACCATAACCTCACTAATGAATTGCCTTGGGAACAGCGTCAAATGCACCGGTTTTCCGTTGACATACAGGTCGAGCCATTCGCGCTGAGGCTGAATAAAACCCTGTTCCAGCAGATCAACGATCTCTTTAATATCTTCAGTCTTGAAATGTCTTGTTTTGACC
>CAZUXO010000080.1:0-3234 GCA_964624325.1 uncultured Dehalococcoidales bacterium | reverse complement strand
CCCTGTGCCTTCGTTCTTTAACTGCGCTATGCGTTCTCTCTCATCAATGCTCAGATGCTTATACTGTTTTCCCATATCCACTTAGAGTACCAGACCCCTTTCTGCTCCTCCAAGTGTTGCACTTCATTATTGAACCCGCGGTTGGCTAACTTGATCGATGGCAAAACATTAGAACAAACTATAACAAACACCTGCTAAAAATATATTGGAGTGTGATACTGCTATGAAACGATTTGCCAGTTTAGATTTTCTACGCGGGTTCGCCATTTTTTTGATGATCGGGTTGCATGTGGTCAATGGCATACTCGACACAAATGCGCTGCTGGACAATATGAGCAACAATACCTTTTTGAGCCTATCAGCACTGGTAGTGCTCCCGTTTCTAGGGGGCCTGGCGGGTTTTTTCCTGCTCATCAGCGCCGCCTCGAATATGGTCTCCATGTACCGGCGGCTGGAAAACGGGCAACCGACTAACACCCTGATTGTGCAGCAGGTAATAGGCGGCGCGCTGCTTATTCTTTTTGCTATGCTCACGGAGGCTGCCACGGGTTACAACGGAGCATTTGGCCTATTTATACGGGACCTGGGCGGCACCTATCGGGGGGCTTTATATCTGGAGACAGCCTTGTCGCGGTGGAATTGGTTTGAAATGATCCACACCATCGGGTGGTGCGTACTCCTCAATGGCCTAATCCAGGGTATTATCAGCCGGAATGGGCAGTGGAAAAATGTGTCCCGCCAGATCCGGACCTATCTAATCATTGCCGCAGGAATGGTTGTACTCACAATCCCTGTGTGGGTAGGCGTATCCAACCTGGTCCCGGGGTATCCGTGGCAGGAATCTGCCATGGCAGGTGGCCAACTCTATTTACCGCAGATCGGCGTAGCTCCCATTGGCTATTTGCTGGCCAGCCCCTTTCTCGCGGCGCTCGCGGCTCCGATGGGACCGGTCTTCCCCTTTTTAGCAATCTCCTGTATCGGCTCGATTATCGGAATCGTCATGTGTCAACGACCTGACCGGATTCCCAGACACTTTGTTAAAAAAGTTCTGGTGGCCGGTCTCATCGCTTTTACGGTGGGGATGGCCGGCGTCGTTTACACCATGGTCGGGGTGATGCAGTCAGCAGGCTTTGAGGATGGCATACAGTTGTGGCTGGACCTTTCGCACTTCCGCGGCTGGTTCCCGGATAACACAGTGCGAAACTATGGTGAGTTTCTCTCGCCTCTATCGTGGCTGTGGAACTTCTTAACCCTCAATGGCTTTGCAATTATGTTTGCGATGCTGGTCATTTATTTAGTTGACTGGCGAGGTAGCGGACCAGGATTTTCCCGGTTAAAGCCTGTCCAATTCGTTCGGCGCTTTGGCTTCGCGGCATTCTCCAACTACAATAACCAGTGGTTATATTACATAGCGTGGATTGGCGTTTCTTTGCTCCTCACCGGCGAGCGACGGATTAAGTTGGACTGGACTGGCACATTGCTCGTGCTGGTGGTCTCGCTCGTCCTCTACTACCTGGTGATGCGGGCCTGGGAAAAGATTAAGTATTTTGGCTCGATTGAATGGGCGATGGGTACTTTAGGCGCCGTCTTAACCCCATCCAGGTGGCAACCCGAGAGCATTCGCAAGCTCAAATGGTATCAGAAGGGTCAACTCGACGTGCAGGGAAGCTTCTATCAGGTTGAATCCGTCAGCGTGGTTACGCCTGATGCGTCGTATCATGCCCAACTCAAAGACTCGCGCCTGGTTGCCAGGCTCGCCAAAATTTCGCTCTTCAGCATCATTTTCTTCCCCTTCACACTTGTTACGCTGCCTCTTGCGCGCAGTATTCAAAAGAAGGAAGGCCCGAATCCCATGGTGAAGACCGCTCTCAGACTGTCGTGGATCGGCACGGTAATCACTGTGGTTTTGTTGCTGGCATTCATTATTTTGACGCCCAGGATGCTCGGGTTAAAATTCTAAGATGGTTTCTAGTCGCTTTCTAAAAGGTGTACCCAGAAATCCAATGTGTTTCTGGATACACCTTTTAAAGTACCGAATCTGGCATGCCTGTAGGAGCGATGATGACTGATTTCTCAAATCCCCCTTGGCTGAAATTTTATGGGAGCGTGCCTTGTTCCCTGGAGTATCCTCAAATAACGCTTTACGACTGCCTGAAACAATCCGGCAATAAATATCCCGGCGCCATCGCCTGGGATTTCATGGGGACCACCTGTACTTACAAAAAGTTTCTGAAAGATGTGGACCATTTTTCCGCTGCGTTAAATGCCATCGGTTTCAAAAAAGGGGACGTCATCACGATTGGGATGCCGACAGCTCCTCAAGGGATCATTCCCATCTATGCAGTTAACAAACTTGGAGGAGTCTGCTCCGTCGTCCACCCCTTGAGCCCGCCAAATCAAATCGAGACATTCCTGCAGATAAGCAACAGCAAATGGGTAATGACCCTGGATATATTCTATCAGCAATTCAAGGAAGGCATGGCAAAAACCAGCGCGCAAAAACTGATTCTCGCCAGAATCACCGATTATCTCAACGGCTTCACAAAATTAGGTTTTCAAATCATAAAAGGGAGGAAAATACCTCAGGTACCCGCCGACCCGCAGGTCGTATGGATGAGTGACTTGATGAAGCAGCCATATCCGCCTGTGGAAAAACAGAAAATGGCACCGGATGAATGCGCCGTTATCCTGTATACCGGCGGGACGACCGGGACGCCGAAGGGTGTTCAACTCTCGAATTTAAATATGATTGCGGAAGGAACGCAGGTCACTGCATGGGCTAACCTGAATCATACCCAGTCTGTTCTGGCGATTCTGCCCATATTTCATGGCTTTGGGTTGGGAGTTTGTGTAAATACCTCGGTCATGGTGGGTGGCAAGAGCATCCTGGTCCCCATATTTACACCGAAGGAAGTTGCCAGGCTGATTAAGAAGAAACGCCCCAACTTTTTAGTCGGAGTACCCACGCTTTTTGAAACCCTGGCAACCAATATCACATTTCAAAAGTCGGATTTATCCTGCCTGGAGGCGACCGTTTCCGGAGCGGATACCCTGCCGCGCAGCACCAAAGAAAAATTTGAGGCCCTTGTCAGAGCCAGGGGCGGCAAGATCCAGCTGCTAGAAGGTTATGGGTTAACGGAAGCTGTCAGTGGCGTGATAGCCATGCCGTTAGACCAGTATCGCGAAGGCAGCATGGGCGTGCCCTTTCCTGATACACTAGCAAAAATTGTGACG
>CAZUXO010000079.1:0-3407 GCA_964624325.1 uncultured Dehalococcoidales bacterium | reverse complement strand
GAAACGCCTCTACCTCCCGGATTTGGAAAGGAGAGCATTATGGCAGCGTTGGTTTGTCGTGCACCTCCTTGAGGTGCTTTCTTTTTTTAGGGAGCATTTCGAGAAATATGAGGGAGGTACGGATTGAAAAGGTTTTTAACTGTTATTGCATCTATACTTGCCTGTCTGGCGATCCTGAGCACAATCGGTTGCTCCGCTTCAGGTGTCGCCGTTCTCAAACCGGAAGAGCGGCTGCGAGTGGCCACCACCACCAGCCTTTATGACACGGGGTTATGGGCTCTGCTTGAGCCGAAGTTCGAAGAAAAATACGGCGTGCAACTGGATATTCTCTACGCTGGAACCGGTATCGCCATTCAATATGGCAAGGACGGCGACGTTGACGCTCTGGCGGTCCACGACAAGGCCAGGGAGCTGACGTTCATAGCCGATGGTTACTCGTTGGCACGCGTGCCATTTGCTTATAACTATTTTGTGATTGTTGGCCCAGAGAGTGACCCGGCCGGCATCAAGGGACTCACGCCCGAGCAGGCTTTCAAGAAGCTGGCAGAATCCAAGACGTCCCAGTTCATTTCCCGCGGCGACGCTTCTGGCACCCATGCTAAAGAGCAGGCTATCTGGAAAGCTGCCGGCTTTACCTACGCCGACGTGCAGAAGTCGGGGTCATGGTATGTCGAGGGTGGCGGCGGGATGGGTCCCACACTGGTAATGGCAGGGCAGAAGAATGCCTATACGCTGGCTGACATCGGTACTTTCCTGGCATATAAGGGTGAAACAGGGTTGGTATCCCTCGTTGACCAGGGCAGCATCTTGCTCAACGTGTATTCAGCCATAGCGGTAAACCCCGCCAAGATAACCACGGCCAAAGCCGAAATGGCGCAAAAGCTGATTGATTTTCTCATCTCCCCGGAGATTCAAAAGGTCATCGGCGAGTACGGCGTAAAGGATTACGGGCGGGCTCTCTTCACTCCCTGCGCCGGGAACGAACCCACGTCTTAGTTATAAGGAATAGTTTTGTCAGAATTGTGGCATGCTCTGGTCAAGGCGTTTGACCTCATAGTCACCCTTGACCCGGAAGTTATGCAGATAACCGGGCGCTCACTGGGCATATCGGTGAGCGCCTGCGTTATCGCTTCCGTGCTGGCCATCCCTCTTGGGAGCCTGATACATTTCTCCTCGTTTCCGGGCAAGAGGTTGGCCGTAAGCACCATCCAGACTTTCTATAGCCTGCCTACCGTACTGGTGGGGCTGCTTGTTTTCCTCGTATTCTCTAACGCGGGGCCGCTCGGATTATTCCATCTTATGTTCTCGCCTGCTCTGATGATTATCGGGCAAGCCATTCTGGTTTTACCTCTGATGATGGGCCTCATCATTTCAGCTTTAAGCGGCATAGATACAAAGGTTAACGAAACAGCCGGCGCTCTCGGCGCCAGCCGTATGCAAACTGTAATATTGCTTTTGCGCGAGGCGCGCTACGGTGTTATGACATCCATCATCCTTGGTTTCGGACGCGCCATTTCTGAAGTGGGGCTGGCTCTTATGATCGGCGGCAACATACGCGGCTATACCCGCGTGCTGACCACGGCAATTTCCCTGGAGACCAACCTGGGAGATATTGAGTTTTCGCTGGCGCTGGGCTTTATTTTGCTGGCTATCGCACTCATTATCAATGTAGCCCTTAACCGTTTACAGCAGAGATAACGTATGACAGCTATTCAAGTTAAAGCACTTAATCTGGTAATAAAGTCCAAGACGCTGCTCAACGACCTGGACCTGATGGTAAACAGCGGCGAGTTTTTCGTTATCATCGGGCCGACGGGCGCCGGCAAGACCTCAATGTTGAGACAGCTCGACCTGCTGGAATGGCCCAGCTCAGGCAGTATCCTGATAGACGGAGTCGATACCAGATGTTCGTCCAAAAAGCGCCTGGAATTGCGCCGCCGCATGGCTTTCGTGCAGCAGAAACCGATAGCTTTCAATATGAGCGTCTTCGACAACGTGGCTTGCGGCTTGCGCTGGCGTCATATGAGTTCGAATGTAGTCGCCGAGAAAGTCAGCGAGGTTCTGGCGCAAGTCGGTATGTCCGGCTACGAAAAGCAAAATGCCAGGACGCTTTCTGGCGGCGAGATGCAGAGGGTAGCTATCGCCCGTGCGATGGTCACTCAGCCTGAGATTCTTTTTCTTGACGAGCCGACTGCCAATCTGGACCCCGTTTCCACTATCAGCATCGAAAATCTGCTTTACAGCATCAGGCATGAAGCTAAAATAACAGTTGTTATGTCCACTCATGATATGTCCCAGGGGCAGCGCTTCGGGCGGCGCATCGGAGTTATTGTTAACGGAAGGCTGCATCAGGTGGGAACTCCCGCTGAGATTTTCAGCATGCCCCAGAGCCGTGAAGTGGCTGAATTCGTGGGTATAGATAACATCTGGTCCGGCGCAGTGGTCTCCAAAGAAGATAGCCTTATCGGAATTCGCATCAACAATCAGACCATTCAAGCCGTAGCGGATTTTAACATCGGAGATGCCGTGGAAGCGCTCATAAGGCCAGAGGAAATAACGCTGACCTCATCGGCAGACCACACTAGCGCCCGCAATACGTTTAGCTGTAAAATTGTGAGTATGAGTTCTCAAGGGCAGCTCGTGCGCGTCATTCTTGGCGGCGCTTTGCCTGTTTTGGCCCTGATAACACAGAAATCGTCCGATGAGATGGGCCTGGAGCCCGGCAAACTGGTATATGCAAGTTTCAAAGCGACAGCACTGCACATTACGAGGAAGTGGCGGCAATAATATCTCATCTGGCAATATTTTAAGGAGCGCATGAATGACAGTTCCAGTAGTGTCAATCGTTGGAAGATCCGAATCAGGTAAAACGACTCTTATCGAGAAGTTAGTCCCGGAATTACGGAAACGCGGCTACCGCGTTGGTACAATCAAGCACGCTCAAGAAGTTGAATTTGCTCCTGGCAAGGACAGCGAGCGCCACCTATCAGCCGGAAGCGAAATAACCGCTGTGGCTACGGCAGGCCGGATAGTGGCTATAAAACCAGCCAAAGAACCGATATTTAACGAGGCTGTGAATCTCCTTGGCAACGAGCTTGATATTATATTATGCGAGGGCTTCAAACAAAACGACACCCCTAAATTGGAAGCACACCGCAAAGGTCATGGCACATTGCTTGAGGGACTGACGAGTCTTGTTGCGATTATAAGCGATGAACCACTTGATACGAAAGTCAGGCAATTTTCCTTCAACGATATCAAACCTATTGCTGACCTGCTGGAGAATGGATTTATCAAGCCGCAGAGCAACGGGCTGGATTTGTATCTCAATGGCAAAAAAGTTCATCTCACCCTTTTCCCGCGCCAGTTCATCAATGACGTGGTATTAGCCATGACCGCATCGCTCA
>CAZUXO010000078.1:0-4831 GCA_964624325.1 uncultured Dehalococcoidales bacterium | reverse complement strand
ATACGAGATCATAGCCGGTGACTGGAGTTCAGACGTGTGCTCTTCCGATCTTTTTCAAGCTCGTCCCGCAAACGGTGCATCAGCTCCTGCTCAGCCAGCAAGCGGGGTTTTTCCTCTGGTTTGGCTCCACGTATGGAAGTTGCTATGCGGTTGAAGCGTTTTTCGATGATGGCGAGGTCCGAAAAAACTACTTCCAGATTCATGTCGCCGATATCTCGCATCACATCTATGCTGCCTGATGGATGTGGGATGACTGGGTCTTCGAAGGCGCGCACAACGTTGATCAGCGCATCCACTCCCGCAAGCTGGGTTAAAAGCTGCCCAGCCGTGCCGCCACCCTTGGCTAGCGCCTTTACGGAAGCACCTACATCGAAGTACTGGATCTCGGCGGGCGTGGTCTTTTTAGGTTTGAAAAGTTTTGTAAAAACCTCGAGGCGAACGTCTGGCACTTTGGCCATCCCTACGTGCGCCGCAGAAGCCGCGCCGAATCCCCCCGTCTCGGCCTTGTTGCCTGTCAAGGCGTTGAATACGGTGGTGCGACCACTGCCGGATAGCCCGATGATACCGATTCCAAGACTCATGTTATTTGATGATTCTTTCGGCCTGCTTGAGAGCCAATTTTCTTTCACTGGCGTTGAGTTTTTCGTTTGCGGCCATTTCCAGCAAGGCTAGCAGTGCGTCGCGTGTGCCGATATTCCCCATGTTCTTGATGGCGTTGGAGCGCAGGCCGCTGGAGAGATCCATATCGGTAGCGATGGCCGATAGCTTTCTGATTTCGGTAATGACGGGTTCGGTCATATTAGTTCTCCTTAACCTTTGCCCCATTTTACTATCAGACGCGTGGGACTGCAAGAAACGGAACCGAATTGTGATCCCATACTCGCAGGATATCTCACCGGAGAAGAAACGGAATCGGGGTTTAGTGAAACACGTTTGTCCCCACCAGATTAGCGTTATTGCAAAAACGTCCTGAGATGAATTACGGAATGGATATGGAACTCGGCTTGTAATGGCCAAAATAAAAAGGGAGGGGTTATTCCTCCCTTTTTATCACTTCTTTAGGCTGTGTTATTTCCCTTTGTCTCTCGAGCGTCCGCGAATCATTGAGAAAATGATAAAAGCAAGGATTATTGCCCCTACCACGATGAGAGCGATCTCCCCAGCATCCATACCCCAGGTCGAACCAAGCGTCGTAGTTGGGGTAGAGTTTGTGGAGGTTGTCGTCGCTGCCGGAGTCGTCACGGTGGTTGTTGCCGGTACCGTCGTTGGAGTCGTCGTGGGCGGCGGGCCGAATTTCAACAACGTACCTCCCGCTCCCGCCGCATATATACTGCTGGCTGAATCGCCCCAGACGGAGGTGAGCGCAGTGGTTGTTCCGCTGGAGATGGTGGTCCAAGCGGTACCGTTATAATGTAATATGGTACCGGAACTGCCAACGGCATTTACGTTATTTGTGGTCGTACCCCAAAGGGCATTTAAGGTGGCGTTGCTGTTGTCACTCATAGGTGTCCATGTGGTGCCTTCATAGTGCAGGATTGTATCTCCGTTGCCTGCAGTGAAGACATCTTTTGCTGATGTCCCCCAGAAAGCATTGAGCCGGTTGGTGCTACCGCCAATCATGGCTGACCAGAGGCTGCCGTCATAGTGCAACAGAGTCCCGCTGTCTCCCGCGGCGAACAGGTCACTTGCCGAGCTGCCCCACACTGTATACAGGTCTTTGTTGGTGCCGCTTGTTTGTGCTGTCCAGATTTTCCCGTCGTAATGAAGAATGACTCCGTTAGCGCCAACTGCATATGCGTCGGAGATTGAAAAGCAATATACGCTGTTAAGGTCGCTTGAGGTGCCGCTGGCCTGGGCGCTCCAGGTGGTGCCGTCGTAATGTATTATGAGCCCACCGGAGCCTACGACAAAGACGTCTTTGGCAGCACTGCCCGAGATGCCTTGCAGGGCATTCTTGGTGCGTAGGGCCTCCACTGTCCAGCCTTTGCCGCTATAGCTGTAAATGTTCCCGGCAGAGCTTATAGCAAAAACATTTGCGGCTGACGTTCCCCATATGCCCGTGAAGTCGTCCTCGGCGGCATTGTTCACAACCCTCCAAGTACCGTCACTGAATTTCAGAATTGTTCCAGTGGTTCCAACTGCCAGCAGATTGGAGGCCGAGCTGCCAAAGATACCCGTCAAGTTTTTGGTGGTGCCGCTGGTCTGGGGGTTCCAGCCCGCACCGTCGTATCGCAGGATGGTGCCATAGTCTCCAGTGGCGAACACAGTAGTTCCCGATGATCCCCATAGCCGGTGCAGGTCTTTAGTGGTGCTGCTGGTCTGGACGGTCCAACCCGTTCCATTATAACGCAGTATTGTCCCCGAGATGCCCGCAGCGAAAACGTCTCCCGCGGAAGAGCCCCAGAGGGCGGTGAGGTCCCTGGTGGTGCCGCTAGTCTGGGAAGCCCACGCGGTACCATTATAGTGCAGGATAGTCCCGCCGATGCCCGCAGCGAAAATATCACTGATGGAAGATCCCCACACGGCCAGTAGATAACTGGTGCTACCACTGGGCACGGCCGTCCAGTTGCCTCCGGAATAATTTAGCACGGTTCCTTTGGCTCCAACGGCAAATATATTTGAGGCGGAACTGCCCCAAATACCGTAGAGGTCGTTCGTTGTATTACTGGCAAGTGCTTTCCACGAATTGCCATCGTAATGCAGCAGAGTGCCTGCTTCACCGGTGGTATAGACGTCACTTGCCGAACTGCCCCAAACGTTGAAAAGTGTTTTGGTGGTGCCGCTTGCCATGGGTTTCCAGGCTTTGCCGTCGAAGTGCCAGATTGTTCCTTTGGAACCCACCGCGAAGGCGTCGCTTGCAGAACTTCCCCAGACATTGATGAGGTTATTAACGGGGATTATGGGTACAGCGCCCCAGACGTTGGTCGTATCGGTGGCCAGAATCGGAAGGGGTACAGCCAGCCCCAACATAGACGTGGTAACAAACAGCACGATGATGGCAAGAAAACGTCTCATATTCGACACCTTTCGATTTTTACTATCAATCAATTCTGACACATTATAATGCCACGCGGAAATGATTGTGTAAAGTGCGCGGGAGGGCGTGACTGTTCCTTAACGAAAGTTGTAAAAAAATAACGGGCAAAACGTTGAAATGATTTGGCCACAGGTGACCACATGATATCGGGCCCTTCATAGTCCGGAAACGGGGGTTATGTTACAATTGCAAAGAGGTTCGAGCTTGATACACGTCTTATACGGGACCGATGATTTTTCTATCCACGAAGCCCTTGATTCCATTAAAACAGGGATGGGCGAACCCTCCATTTTGGGAGCTGGAACTTCGTGGTTGGAAGGAGCTAAGTTACGTCCTGAGGAACTGGAGAGCACCGTGCAGTCCGTGCCTTTTTTCGGTGAGAAGCGGCTGGTTATAGTGAATGGCCTACTCGGGCGTTTCGAATCCAAAGAAAAGCGCGGCGCTACTAAAAAGCCTGCCAAAGAGTTCAAGGAGGGTCAAACCGAACTGCACAAGACCTTTGCCGCTCTCATCAACTCCGCCCCGGAAAGTAGTGTCCTCGTCCTTTTAGACGGCGAAATTGGAAAGTCGAATGTGCTGCTAAAGGAAATATCTCCAAAAGCCGAGACACGGTTCTTCGCATTACTCAAGGGCATTCAGATGGAAAGCTGGGCCAAAAAGCGAATCGCCACCGCGGGGGGAACGATTTCCGAGGAGGCGCTAAAAAACTTGGTGCGCCTCGTGGGGAACGACCTGTGGGTGATGAAGTGTGAGATAGAGAAATTATTGCTCTACACCGGGGGGCACCATATCGAAGTCGAGGACGTCAAAAAGCTGGTGGGGCTGTCGCGAGAAGCCAGCATATTTACACTGGTGGATGCCATCGTAGATGGGCAGCTTAACCTTGCCAACCTGTCGATGAATGAGATGCTGGAGAGCGGTGCTGCACCTAGTTACGTGCTGGTGATGTTGGCCAGACAATTACGTCTCCTGATCCGCTCCAAAGAGCTGAAAAGAGCGGGGAAGTCCGAAAATGCCATACAAGGGACACTGGGGTTGGCCGATTTTCCATTCCGCAAGACGGTTGAGCAGGCATCGCGCTATTCGATGCCCCGTCTCAGAGATTTCTACCATCGTCTGCTTGATACCGACCTCGCCGTCAAAACCGGCAGGTATGACGATGAACTTGCTTTGACAATCCTGGTAGCAGAACTTTGCCCCCAACCAAGATAGATTATCGTTAGGGAATGTATGGTCTGCGAAAAATGCGCCCTGAAAAATCCATTTCTTTTGACAGCCCGCCCCCCTTAATTTACAATCTTCTATAATTTACATGGGAACAGGTGATTGCTTTGAATGGTGACGAAATTCGTGCCAAGTTTTTGGCTTATTTCGAGGAGAAAGGGCACAGGGTTATCCCCTCGTCCTCTCTTATCCCGCATGGCGATCCCACCCTGCTTCTCACCACGGCGGGCATGGTGCAGCTCAAGCCCTACTTCATGGGACAGGCTGAGCCGCCTCACACACGCCTCGCGTCCTGCCAGAAGTGCTTCCGCACCACTGATATCGAGTCCGTGGGCGACCCGTCCCACCTGACCTTCTTCGAGATGCTGGGCAACTTTTCGGTCGGCGACTACTTCAAGTCCGAGGCTATTGCCTTCGCCTGGGAGTTCATCACCGTGCGCCTGGGCATCCCCAAGGAGAAGCTGTGTACCACCGTCTATCTTGACGACGACGAAGCCATCAAGCTCTGGCGCAAGATGGGCGTGCCCGCCGACCGCATTGTGCGACTGGGAGAAGAGGACAACTTCTGGG
>CAZUXO010000077.1:0-3822 GCA_964624325.1 uncultured Dehalococcoidales bacterium | reverse complement strand
GACGCTCTTCCGATCTGGCAGCATGGCGCCTCCCGGAAAAAGAATGGGTCACGCCGGTGCCATAGTTACTGGCGCCTCAGGGCGCGCGCAGGATAAGATTGCGGCGTTAAAAATGGCTGGGGCCATCATAGCCCCTAGCCCGGCTGAAATTGGACTGACGATGAAGAAGTTACTAGAGCAGCAAAAATAGTTGCTGTTCACTGAAGTTTAAAAGGGGGGCTAATGCCCCCCCCCTTTTTTGTTATCAGGGTGAATGGAACATGCTTACATTGCGGTGCTACCAGAATACGGTGGCTGATTTCTTTATACATGACCATTTAGGCCGTATCCGGGCTGGTGAGTTATAACTGATATACCCTGACGGAGATAAATGTCTTTACTTTTCAATTTACATGTGGACGAAAACCGACAGGATGACAAAATAGACGAGCATTATAACGATGCCTATTGGCACACCTATAACCGCCCACTCCTTCATGGTTATCTTCAGCCTGCCAGCGGTAACGATGTTGGGGATATTACCAGGAATCAGCATACCCCCGGCAATTAACAAACCCATGATGGCTCCCACAATCTGGCTGGATACCATGCTCGGGCCGATTTCTACTGCGGCCAGCGTGGCATTGTCTAAGACAGCAGAGATGGTATTAATCCAATACAAACCAGCGGCGGGTACTTTAACAAGATACCAGACGATAAGGGGTTTCAACCCTTCGCCCAGAAGGATCAGGGCAGCGACGAAGGCATACACCTTCAAAGCTCTGACGATTGTCCCCTTCAAGCCTTCGGAAGGTTCAATTTTACACTCAACGGCCGTGGAATCCCCGCGTCCCAGATACAATACGCCAAAGAGGGCGATGACAATAACACCTGGTACGACGTAAGGTGCAAAGGTGGTTAAGGGATAGGTGAAAGTGGCGTAATAGGGTGCACCGCTGAGTTTATAGACCAGGATGGTTGACAAAGGCTCACCAAGAGGTGTCAACACGGCACCTAGGCCAATGGCGAAACAAGTGACCACAGCGAACTTGATCTTGTCCGCTTTTTTGATGGGTAAGCACAGCAGGATCTCTGAGAGAAGGACGGCTGCCAGAATAGCGGACATCAAGCTGGACAGTAAGCCCAGAACAACAATGACCAGAAAAACGAATAGTTTGTATCCAAGTTTGCTGACAACATACAAAATACCGCGGTATATCGGCTTATTGAAATAGTACATCAGTAGACCGACCACCAACACCACCTGGAAGATGCCGATGGGTGTTGAGCCGATAACCAGCGGCGCTTTAAAAGCTTCCTTGACGATGCCCAAACTCCATAACCCGGAGATAGTGACCGTCGCCACACCGCAGGCAAGAAAAAAGAGTTCGAGGTTATGTTCGATAAATTTGATCACGAATGGCAGAATAAGTACCGCTAGTGTCACCAGCGATAAACCGGCGACTATATATGGTACTGGTTGGGCTGCAATACCTTCCATGTAACCCACCTTTCTCAACTTTTTACACCGTTGCCAGATGGTATTCTGAATGACGGCGTTAAAGGCTATTTATTGATATTGACGACATCATTCTACGAAAAGTATAGATCCCCCCTGCTTAATAAAGTTGTTACACAGGAGGGATCTGATTTACTTCGTTGAACTGTTATACTTCCGAGATACTCCAATTGCGATTATCGTCATCCCGGCGATTCCAAGTGTCACGCCGACCAGAAATACAGTTATTTCATATACAGGCTTGGTGAATAACCGGGCGACGATCTTGAATAACAGTATACCAATTGCGGATGTGATTAATCCTGCTATCCACATTTTCTCCTTTAAAAAGGTAAACTTCATAACTTAATTTACCAATGGGATAAGGCTGACATAAATGCCGCAGATAATGGCGGTGGTGATGACCCCAGCTATGTTCGGTCCCATGGCGTACGGCAGAATCATGGCAAACTTGTTTACCTTGAATGCTTCCTTTTGCGCCACCTTTGCGGTGGTAGGAACGCAGGAAACGGCTGCGATACCCAAAAGCGGATTAGCCTTACCTCCACTAATCTTATAGTGCAAAAGTCCAGCACCCAGGCCACCCAAGCCAGACAGGAGCAGTGCTAACATCCCCAAAACCAGTAGTTTGAGAACGATAGGATCGGTTATTACGTCGGCGCTGACCAGTGTCCCAAGGAGAAAGCCTAGAAAAAAGGTCGACCCATACAGCAGCGGTCCTTCCAGGAATTCCCTCAACTTGACGACATTCATTTCCTTAACAGCTAAGCCAAGGAAGAAACAGACGAATAGGGGGCCTGCAACTGGAAAGAGTAAGCATAATATCAATAAACCCACGACAGCAAAGGCTAGTTTCTCTGCCGATGGTATTTTGCGGATGGCCAGCGGATTCATTTGAATTCCGCGCAGCTTCTTGGGGACAACGACCTTGATTAGGAAAGGATAACCGCCATAGGTCAAGCTAAGGTACAGGTAGCCAATGACAGTGATAGGGACAAAGAATTCCTTTGCCAATTGAAGAGAGGTAAAGAGCACCATAGGGCCATCTGCGCCGCCTACCATGGCGATTGAAGCTGCCTGATTGACATCGAGCCCCCAGGCCATAGCGATGGGTAACACCAGAATGGTGCCCGCTTCGGCACCTATCGCTAGCAGCATGCTGGATAAGGGGGTGGCCATCAAGAAACCTATGTCCGTGATAGCGCCGATACCCAGGAAGATGAGGCAGGCGATAAGGCCATTACTAAAAGTAAATGTGTAGATAGGCTGCAAAAAGTTAATCTGCAAGATATTTACTAACTGGGTTGGATCGGAGACCAGTGGGTCGAGGAAAAGGTTGCCAACCTGACCGCCTGCGAATACCAACGTGGCGGCGTTAACGGCAATCATACCCATGCCCATTGGTAATAGTATCAGTGGGTCGAGGATATCTTTACGGCTCAAATAAATCATTCCTATGCCTACTACGATTAGGAGGATCCTAACCATGGCAGTGCTCGGGTCAGAGAATAAGGTATAGATGCCACCAAACATTTGAAAAAACGAATTCATCTAAATTCTCTTTTCATCCCTTTGGAAAGTTTTTATTTTTTGGCTTCAACAATTGCCGGTTTTTGTCTTCCCAGAACGCGTACCATTATCGTGATTATCAAAGCCACAAAAACACTGATAATCAAGGCAAGCGCCCAAGCAAATAGTGCTAGTAGTAGACCATCAAGAGCTGTTGTGACATGTATGGCCGCTAAAGGTAAATACATATTGCTCAATTCTCCAAATCCCTTTTGATTGCAAACCAACTTCGAAGTTGGTGCGAAAAAAAAGACAACAATATTTAGAACCTAGTATTCTATCACAGCGATAATATCGCCAGCCTCAACGATCATCCCTGTCTTGACTTTCAATTCGATAATTTTGCCTGAATGCGGTGCCATGATAGCATTGTCCATTTTCATAGCCTCGATGCTACAGATGGGGTCCTCCTCCTTGACGGAATCGCCCACATTTACTTCGCAGCTGGTAATTTTACCAGAGATTGGTACTTCCATGATCTCTTTAGCCAATATTATGCTCCTTCCTTTGACAAATCAGGGCGTATATTAGTCAAATCCTGTCTTCATGTCAAGCATCGATAATCTAACACAAAAACTGGAACTAAACCTCATTCTATGATTTCGTCAGCTCCTTCGCCTTCTGTGCAAGTTCGTAGATCCGGCGGTTTTGTTCGATATATTTATCAGGCAAGCAAAACCCGTGGGCATAAGGCTTACCGTTCTTGTTAAGAGTGACAAAGGTCGCCGTGCCGGTAACTCTGGGGGTGCTGTCAC
>CAZUXO010000076.1:0-3935 GCA_964624325.1 uncultured Dehalococcoidales bacterium | reverse complement strand
CTTAGAACTTATTAACCATGCTAAATCTATTTACTTATGCTTGTTGACACTGCGAAAATTGAAACGGGGCGGGATAACTACACCGTTATCCCCGCCCCGTGACCATAAACCAGAACCGAAAAGAGGACTACGGAAGACCTGAGAGATTGAACCTATACTCGATGGCACTGCCAGAAGTTCCCGGAATCTCCACGGAACCGTCGTTCAAACCAGTTACTGTTAGCCGCGTGCCACATTCAATTCTGGTTTTGATATCAACGGAAATTACTACTTCATCAACACTGTTAACATTTGACTTGTCGTAGCGTATCTTCACATTAGCACCGGGTTCACAAGACATTACTGAAATCTGAGTGCCAACAGGCACGGTAATATTGAAGGTTATTTTACCGTTAACTGATTGCGGATTCACCGTGTCAACCAAAAACCCGGCATCCAATTTCACGGTATGTCCATCTATGTTAAGTTCGGGATCAAGATCGCACCACGACCACATAGCCATCGCCGGGTTGGCAACCAATAACATGGTGAGACAAACACCCAGTATCACTGCGACCCTGATAAACCACTTGCTCTTCATCATTCACCCCTCCATAAATATACGATTAACTACGGGTAGTCTAATCTCTGAAACAGCTGCTGACTATAGCCTTTTCGTATAAATATTGAGGTCTTTGAATAACGATAGTACTCAAAACCCGGATGACAGAGGGGAATTAAAAATACTTGCGGCGGACCGAAGCCAAGACAAAGCTCTATATTTGGATAATCCTATTGATTCCAACAAGTCACATCAAATTGAAAAACGGGATCAACCAAATATCAGAATGATTCTCACACCGCTAGCGCCTAATGGGGTTATACCACCCCACACAGGGAGTGGCACCATCACCTTTTTTAGGCCATGGCAGGATTTAACCAGCACCGGGCGGTTCGACATGAATTACCACCCGACCCAACCCGGGAAAATGCTCTCTCAGTTTGGATTCGGTGCGTGTGGTTAGCTCATGGGCCCGACTGATGGACATTTCCGGGTCTACTATACAGTGAAAGGAGAGAGACACATCTTTACTACTTCGCAAAATACTGATGCGGTGACATTCCTTAAGATCGGATATCTCCCCCGGTAAACGAATAACGGCCTGCTGAATCTCGTCTGAGCCGGCCTGCACGGCAGAAGTAAGTATCTCATGATCACCGACTGGCTCAATATGAGCTACGATTTCCTTGAGTTCCGGAATTTCAAGACCGAGAGCTTTCTCCAGCTTCGTCACAAGTTCATGGGCCTGGTTGACGCTGAGATTATCAGGGACTTCAGCGTGCAACTCCAAGCTCAGGTTACCGCGCACATCATGCATGTGCAGTCCGTGAACACTTATGCCCTGCTTGGCTGCCACACTATGCACGCGTTCCACCAAACTATTGTTATCGCGTGCCACCGGATCTATATGTACCATGACATCTGACCGTGGCAACAGTTTCTGTACAATGCTCTCAGCTGCGGAGGCTATCGAGTGGGACTCCTCCAGGCTTGCCGTGCGTGCCACAGCTAATGTCATATCCACAAAGATAGACGGACCACTCTGGCGTGACCGAATGCGATCCACCGTCAATACTCCGGGTAAAGAAGCCACCGCTCGCTCAACGATAGCGTTGATTCCTTGCGGGGTGCTATCCAAAAGGGTGCTTATGCTTCGACGCCCCATTTGAACGCTCACGTAGATGACTATGCCGGACACACCAAGAGCCGCGATGGCGTCAGCTCGGAAAAGCCACGAAGCTAGCCCCGGATTGCTGTTCTTTATGAGCTCCCCGATACTGACGGCGATCAGACCAACGATCACCACAGATGAAGACCATACGTCAGTGGAAAAATGCAGAGCATCGGCTTCCAGTGCCTGGCTGCCATGTTTCTTGGCCGCCCTCATAAGCGCCCGTGAACGCGTCACGTCGATGGCGATAGAAAGACCCATTACGATGAAGCTCCAGTAACTGACTTGCACCTCAACTGACTGGAAAAAGAGCCGCTGAACCGCTTCATATATAATCCAACCGCAAGTGATGAAAAGCAGTAGAGTCTCGATAAGTGCCGAAAAGTTCTCCACTTTGCCATGTCCATAGGGGTGTACGGCGTCAGCAGGTCGGTCGGAGGCGCGAACGGCGAAAAGCGTCACACCTGCAGCCACAAGGTCCAACCCACTGTGTGCCGCTTCCGACAAGATACCAAGGCTACGTGTCATAAGACCAATGGCCAATTTAATTCCGGTAAGAAATATGGCCGCTATAACTGAGGAAAAGGCTACCAGTTGCTTTTCGCGCTCAGCCTTTTTGTCTATCTGAATATCTGCCATAAGAGAAACTCCATACAAAAAAAGAGGACCGAATGGCCCTCGCCTACGACTACGCGTTAAAAGCTGCGACAACTTTTAAAACGTCGTCTTGATTATAAGGCGTAACAATACCCATAGCAAATAGTCCTTCCCTGCCAATTATTGCTATATCTAGCCCCTTTCGCGAAAGGAATAACCAGGGGAAAGGTTGATGATTGTTACAGGTATAAGCCCCAAACATTCTACTCCAGCCGTTCCCTTTGCGGAAGTGTCTCCCAGTTGGCATCCGGCAGGATGATGTCACCAGAGTGAACCAAGGCATTTGTCAGGCGTTGGAAAATAGTAAAAGCCCGTCGCAGTACGTCTGGGTTGCGCGGTGCAAGACTTATAGCACGTTCAGTCATGAAATTAACTTCATCGATGGTTTCGTGTCCCTCGCTTTTTGTGCCAGAAAGCATATAGGAAGCAGCTTGCAATAGCCCAATTGCGAAATCACCATTGTGGCGCATGAAATCTAGCAGATAGTCGGCAGCAGCATCCGAAGCCGCAGCAACCTCATCGTATTCCCAATAGGAACACACACGAGCCAGTCCTGCAGCGTGGACAAGAGCTTCGCGACGGTTTTCCCCGGTATCCGGCATCTTGTCAAGATATACCCGGGAGGTGTAGAAGGTCAAATGATGAGTGTGCAATCATCATTATTAGCGCAGACCAGAAACACGAAATGAAGCTTTAACCTCTCTAACTCACGGTAGTATGGGAACTAATAACCCGCCTCAGTCCATGAATACAGACGTAACCCTACCTCTCGAATTCGCTCAATACAGCCAATTAATCCTCTACCGCAAAGTAAAAAGAGGGTTGCAACAAAAAAGGCTTAACAGCCTTCTTACGAAGAATCCTCAAGTTGAAGCCTCAAGGATAAAGAAAAAGACTCCTGGCAATGGCATATTTTCCGCAGGGAGTTGCCCCCCCAGTATCGTCTGCGCTAAGGCGTTTCACTGCCGTGTTCGGGATGGGAACGGGTGGTGCCACCTCGCTCTGATCACCAGAAGACTTTTTCGCTGTTAAGCCTATTTTCCAATTATTAAAGACTTATTAGTAGCCCGCCTCTGCGGACTTCTCGCGACGACGCCCACGCGCCGATTTTTAATGTAACCCTCACCGGTCAAGGATGAAGGTAGTTGCTAATATCAACTTTGAAGCAGGTCAAGCCCTCGGTCATTAGTACCGCTCAGCTGAACACCTTACGGTGCTTACACATGCGGCCTATCAAGCAGGTGGTCTACCTGCGACCTTACCCCCTCTTGCGAGGGATGGGAAACCTCATCTTGGGGCCGGCTTCGTACTTAGATGCTTTCAGCACTTATCCGAACCAAACTTGGCTACCCAGCGATGCCTCTGGCGAGACAACTGGCACACCATATGTTTGTTCACCTGGATCCTCTCGTACTACAGGTAAACCCCCTCAAGTTTCCATGCGCCCATCACGGATAGAGACCGACCTGTCTCACGACGGTCTGAACCCAGCTCGCGTGCCGCTTTAACCGGCGAACAGCCGGACCCTTGGGACCTTCTCCAGCCCCAGGATGCGACGAGCCGACA
>CAZUXO010000075.1:0-2873 GCA_964624325.1 uncultured Dehalococcoidales bacterium | reverse complement strand
AACGGAGTATTTTACGACGAATGGAGCTTAGGATTCCCTTAGTGTTTTTAGCAACTATTATCGGGATAAATGTGCGTTGGTCAGGCAAGACCATCCAGAAAACTTTAGGTTTTATTTTCCAGCCGTTTCACACCGCTCCAGGCTCTCTTTAAACTGCTCCACGATGGTTTTGTCACGAATCATTTTTGAACCAACCAGACGCGGATTTTAGCCCCAAACGGCTGTGTTTTTCTGGAAGATGGCGCGGTGCTATAATTGAGTTGGAAGGAAAATATATGATAAAGCTTAATGCCAAAGCGCCCGATTTCTTGCTCAAAGACCAGAACGGCAAAAAACACAGCCTTTCGGATTATAAGGGCAAAAAAATATTGCTTTCCTTCAGGCCGCTTGCCTGGACACCCATATGAACCGACCAGATGAAATCTCTGGAAGAGAATTACGCTCAGTTTAAAAAATTAAATGCCGTTGCCTTTGGAGTAGGCGTTGACCCTGCTCCCTCCAATAAAGCCTGGGCCAGCTCAATGGACATCAAAAAGACTCTATTGTTGAGTGACTTTTGGCCGCATGGTACGGTTGCGCAGCTCTATGGGGTCTTCCTGGATAAAGAGGGTGTTTCAGAACGTGCCAATATTGTCATAGACGGAAATCAAAAAGTAATCTTTGCAAAAATTTACCCTGATAAGGAACTTCCGGACATAAAGGAAATTCTGAGTTTATTACAACTGACCTTACCCCCAAATAAATGAGCTGGTTTGTAATAATTGTCGTTAAAACCCGGGTGGTGCTTTCCCTACCCGGCAAAGCGATTTAACAAACCGTGCCAACATTCCAAACCGCGTTTATTCCGGAGTAGATAAGAGTATTTCCCATTATTCCAATTTCTCCAGTGGGTCGGAATCCGAGAATTCTTCCAAGGGCACTTCTTGATCATAATGGATGCAATCTAAAAACTCGTTCGCCGCCGAAACGGGCTTTCCCCCGACTATCTCGGTACGCAAAACCTGGCTGGATTCCCAGGCGCAGAAGACCTCGGGCGAGACGTAGGAGTTCAGGGCAATGGTTGGGGAATTTCCCAGCGCACTGGCCACGGTCCTGCCCACCTCTCTCCGGTACTTTTTGAACTCCCTGCTGCTTGCGGGGACCGGCATAGTTTTGATCTTGCGGAAAGCTATCAACGTTCCCAGGTAGGTTCTGAAATCCTTGACCATGAACTCGGAACCCCCCTGGATTGAATTTAAATAAGCCCTGATTCCGTCGTCAGTTGTCCTGAATATATTTTTATCCGTTCCGCCGTCACACCTCCCGGCGATATCTCTGGCCAGGAAAGTGTTTTTCAAGACCTTACTGACCCGTATGCCTTTCTTTCCTATAAAATCAAATGAGAGTTTATTTCCCTCGATGCTGACATGAGAACACCGGAGAGTTGAAGCCCCAAATGCTTTGACTCTGGCCAGCGTTTCAGAGTCGCTGCCTATCCTGAAACCCGTTTTGGCGATGAGATACAGGACCCTGGCTTCCTCTGACTTCTTCATGTCCCGCTCGACCTTTTTGATTAGAGACGGGTATGCCTTCCAGAACGCTTTCAGCCGCGAGAATTTTGCCGCCGCGGCCCTTCCCATATGCTCGGCAGAATAAAGATAAACCCGCCTGCCCTTGGAATCTTGACCGATTGCCTGGATGCGGCTCCTGGGGTCATCGGTTATCCATACGTCTTTCCAGGCCGGGGGTATCCTGGCCCCGGACGGCGTCAGAAGGTTTGTGACTGTTTTTGGGCCTGCAAGAGACTTCATATAAGAACGCCATACAAAATTTTCATAGGTGGCTTTTCGTTCCGCCTGGGTATATTAAATTTCATTTTCCCGTCTCGCACTTGTCCAAACTCTCTTTGAACTGCTCCACGATGGTCTTGTCCCTCGTGAGCGCCTTGCCTATGCCGTAATCCTTGCTTAAACGCTATAGGTAAAATAGTGATAGAATACCCCGGAGAATCCAAATACGATGATTAACTGTGCTTTAAGGAGAATTCCATATGTCATTGACACCGGAAGAAAGAAAGAGAATCTACGAAGAAGAAAAAGCGCGCATTGAGGCCCTGGACCAAACAGAGCGGATTAAACCGGAAGCAGGAGGAAATCCACTTGAGAGGTTAAGCCCCAACCTGGCTGGGCTACTATGCTACATCGGCGGTTGGGTCGGCGGCATCATCTTTCTGGTGCTTGAAGAGAAGAATAAATTCGTTCGCTTCCATGCGGCACAATCGATCGTTGTCTTCGCATTTCTGAATCTCCTATCAATCCTGCTTGGCTGGATACCAAGAGTAGGTGGTATCTTTTCTGGGCTGATTCTAGCTTTCAGTTTTATTTTTTGGGTGGTTCTGATGGTAAAGGCTTACCAGGGGGAACTGTACAAACTCCCGATAGCCGGGGATATTGCTGAGGGACTGGCTTGGAGGACTCGACCCAACGGTCGAATGGCCAACTCTACAGTCATACAGGCACCGCCGTCAAGGGGTACTTCCAAAGATAGCGGCAATAGAGCTTTAGATAGAATAGATCACCATGCGGGTACGAGGGCTGGCAGGATAATTACCTCTGCTTTCGCCATTGCCTGGAGCATAGTGCTGTTAATAGTTTTTAACTTTTTTTATCGGTATCTGGCTTACTATAACGGAGAGACAATCAACAATGTCACTGTTTGGACCAGATATTCCCTCTTTACTCACGACATTACCTTGTGGTTACCCGTTCTCACGACGGTGTTGATACTGACTATCCTTGGTCACATCATCCTCATCATATTCGATAAATTCATCCTTCGTGAATTAACTACGATGGTCCTGGATATTTTCGGGTTGGCAACCGTGCTTACGCTTC
>CAZUXO010000074.1:0-4116 GCA_964624325.1 uncultured Dehalococcoidales bacterium | reverse complement strand
CCATTGCCGCTCCTTATTTTTAACTTGCGACAATGGTAATCTATCGGCTTTTCCGGGTGGGTCAATGTTAGTGGCGATGACGGGTCAATGTTTCTGGCGATTTGGCCTTTTAGTGGGTCAATGTTTGTGGTTATTCACAGTAATTTCGATCGGTAACTTGCTTCCGTCCTTACGTATCACCATGTATTCATAAAGGCCTGGTACTGACTCTCCTGATATCTTTTTTCTGTGTCGTAACAAAGATGTTTCTCGGTCACACGGATCAAGAAGGTCAATGAAAGGCATCCCTAGCAGCTCTTCACGATTAAATCCTGTAATGCGCGGCCATTGGGCGCTTACGTAAGTCTGAATGGCTTCTTTTCCATCGATATCCTGCAGCATCACAACGGATTCTCCAGCTTCGGTGCCTAACTCGATCAAAGCGCGGTAGCGTTCCTCAGTTTCCTCCAACTTAGCCTGTAACTGCTTCTTCTCAGTTATATCCCTGAATGACTCCATCACTCCTATCAGTTTGCCTGTTTTATCCCGTAATGGAAAGGCAGTAACTACACAGGGAGTTGTGCTTCTATCCTTTTTGGGTCGCTCAATCTCTGCCTGTAACATCTGTTTTCCTTCCAGTATGCGTTTCAGGCGGCATTCATCGGTATGACAGAATGGACTGGGGAATACCTCCCAGCATTTCTTGCCGACCACTTCTTCAAGGCTGACACCGGATAATTCCATAAATGCGCGATTGATATTCTGAACTTTATAATCAATATCGATAATGCGGATACTCTGAGGCAAATAATCCAGGACATGATTGAAGTCAGTGAAAATAGATGAATCATTTTTATCACCGATATCGGGTAGTTGCTTATTTGTTTTAAGAGCGCTCATCTTACCTTCGTACTAGAGGTTAGGAGTTTACGCCGTTATACTATACTGAGAGTGCTGGTGTGTCAATAACATAACATACTTGTGCTGTTTCGCTACTCCTCCATCTAAGGGTATAATAATAGGATAAAAATAAGGTATCCCTAGTACATTGACATAATCAAAAAAGTAGAATGAAATATGGCTAAAGTAAGTTTATGGAAATAGTGCCCGGGATACATTTAATCGATGGCGTGAAATGCAATTGTTATCTGGTGACTGGTGACCATCTAGCGCTGATAGATTCGGGTTTGCCCAACCAAGCTAAGAAGATAATCAGTTACATCACTAATAAACTGCATAGTGAGCCTACTGATCTTAAAACAATTATTCTCACACATTGCGATATTGATCACATCGGTAGCGCGAAAGAACTACGAACGATAACCGGAGCAAAGATCGCTTGTTATTTTGAGGAAACAGACTACTTGACTGGGAGGAAACAGCGTAGAGGGTCCAACCCAAAGAGGAAAGATATTGACGCTGTATACAGGATGTTGGGACACGTTATGGTATTGATGAAGGTACAACCACTTGAAGTAGACATAGAACTGTCCGAAGGCGACTTAATTGGAGATTTGAAAGTAATCCATGCTCCCGGGCATACAGAAGGTAGTATGGCTTTATATTATGCCAAAAAGAAAGCACTTTTTACCGGAGATGCCATGGTATATACGGGACGGAGAATACATAATACAGCGCCTAAGGTGAGCATGGATTTAGAAAGTGCGCGCTTGTCATTCCTAAAGTTGAAATCACTGGATTTTGATATCATGCTTGGTGGCCACGGTAAACCTCTGATGCCAAATGCCTCGTCAAGGGTGAGAGAACTTGCCAAATCATAGAATACTCTGTTATCTGGGTATGCAAAGACCTAATCCCCCTTACAATTAACCCAATAAAGATTTTTGATCTTACTGCTTCAAATATCCAGTTATTATCCTTACTGCTTCAACCACTCCGTTCTGATTTTGAATCAATCGTCCAAGAAGAGCGGTTTTCTCGCTCACTCGCCTATCATGCAAACAAGCTGCTATCGCTCCGCTCAGTTTTTCGGCTGTGAGCTTGCCTCGAGGAATTGGCTCAGGGCCAATCCCCATGCTGAATATCCGCTTACCCCAGAAAGGCTGATCCCATGAGAAAGGTATAACGATTGAAGGAACCCCTGCCCGCAGGGCATTCGCCATAGTACTGGCACCTCCATGATGTACTATTGCTGCCATCTGGGGGAAAAGCCAATTATGGGGGACCCAATCAATTTTGAAAATGTTATTTGATTTCACCTGATTCATGCCATGAGCCCATTGTCCCTGGACGACGGCACGTTGACCGCTATTATCCAACGTCTTAGTGAATATCCTTTTCAACTCGTCAGGATGTCGGTCCGGCATACTGCCGAAACCTATATATATCGGCGGTGGCCCATAGGATAAGAATTCGGCTAATTCATTATCAGCTTTCCAATTCTTGTCTTCTGGCAAAAACCAGTACCCGGTGATATGAGCGTTATCTTTCCAGTCACGAGGTTTTGATATAATTGACGAACTGAAGCCGTAAAGAAAAGGCTGATTTTTCCAGCGATATTCGGAATACGGCCCGAATGTGGGTAGAGGACTCAACTTAAGGTATTCAATGCGCCAGCGGTTAATATAACTCTTATTGAAATACCAATATGCCTGCTCTACAAAGAAATGTGTCAGGCGGTTATAGGTATTGCCCAACTTCAACTGTTGAGGGGACCACACCGTTGGGAAATAACGGGTGGGAGTCATAGGTTGCAAACAGGCTGCGAAAGATGGAATATCAAGTTTTTCTGCGATACTGTAGCCGGCCCAGGCTAACGGTGAGTATATTATCGCCTCGGCATCCTGGCTAGCTTGCCAGCAGGAATTAAGAATGGACTCCATTAGTGGCGCTGCAAGATGCCCCAACGTGTTCATCCATTGGCGAAAGTTTATTCCTGCTTCAGCCAGTGATTTTAGTTCTACCCCGCTAGCCCATTGTTGCGGATCTCCAGCTATAGGTACAAAATCCAAACCACATCCGAAAACGAATGAGGAGAAAGCCCGGTGGGTAGCGAAGCTAACCTTATAGCCAGCTTGCTTCAGCCCTAATCCCAGCGCGACATAGGGTTGGACGTCCCCGAAAGTGCCTATAGTTAGAATTACGATCTTCAAAGACTTTATACTGGCTATTATTGATAAAACCAAATTGCAATACTAATCTCTATTTTGTCGGGTTTTCCTTTTCCGCTTCTTTCGCCAGAGACTCGGTAAAACGACGAGCCATCTCTACTAGACAGTCGACAGCGCTGTCTTTGCCCCACATTTTAGCAGTAGCTTCATCTACGGGTTCATCGGCGTTCATATCCAGCATGTGTGCCAAATGTTCGTGCTCGGTATGATTCAGCGGGCAGCCTAGCGCCAAGCAATGCTGACTGGTACTACAGGATTGCCCTTCAACGTCTACAAATAAAACAAACATGCGCCGCAGCTGATCGTTACCAAAAGTCATGTGCCGTACCTTGTTGTTGTAACCACAGACTGCCACGGCAAAATCCTGGCCAGTAGGCAGTTTGTAGTCTATCCATTTTGTGTCATAGCGCGTCATTCTGGTTAACCCTTTCTCTTTTCTGCGTTCATTTCCCTAACAGTAATATTAACTTATATCAGCCGCAAAATGGAAAGGCAAATTGATTTCCTAACTCCTGTTTTTTTGCCATGTATTCCAGTTTACCCACGAGACGTCTGGAGTTGTACTTGTGATGTTTGAGCCCAATTAACGGCTATTCACTCCTGACAGTCCAATCGATGAATTTCTCAAACTGCTAGGAACGGCTGCGGTATTTTTCAAAATTTATACGGTCACTCTATGCGCACGAATTAGTGAGCTTTTACATCGGTTTTTCAGCACCATGCTAGGTTTGGGAGTTAGGTTCATCTCGGTTGCAATGGCTCGATGCATTGATTAGCGGGTTCAGTATCGAAAAGCAAGCGATTCGGAAAGCCAACATGTCAAGAAAACGGCGTAGAAACTGTTAAAACATATCACACAAGTATCTCCAATGTAAGGTGGTGCTAGACAAATGATGGCAAATCCAAGTGTGGGGTTTCAGACAGGATTATTCTACACCGCGCAAGATTGCTGAAGAACTATTAAGATGCCCACCAATACCGTAAACAATTTTGCAAACAATTTCAT
>CAZUXO010000073.1:0-3754 GCA_964624325.1 uncultured Dehalococcoidales bacterium | reverse complement strand
GGGCAGAACAAGTTGCTGCTGCCGTTTGGCGGCCGGACAGTTATACAACGGACACTGGACAGCCTGATTGCCTCGCGGGCAGGAGAGGTTGTCGTTGTTCTGGGTTCCAAGGCGGAGGAGATAAATGAGTCTATTGGTAACCGCCGTGCGCGAGTCGTCCTTAACCCGAACTTTGCAGAGGGTATGAGTACTTCGCTCATTGCCGGGCTAGGCATGGTGAACAGTCAGGCGCGCTTCGTAATAGTGGCGTTGGGAGATCAGCCCCTTATCACAACTTATGTCTATAACCAACTTATCGAAGCTGCGCTGAGTACGGACAAAGGGATTATATTGCCTACCTGCAAGGGTGGTAGGGGTAATCCCATCGTAATATCCACGCGCTACCGGACCGAAATCCTTAGGCAGACGGGCGACAATGGCGGTCGCGAGCTCCTGAAGAATTATCCCGAAGACGTCCTCGAAGTACCAGTGGATTGCGAGGGAGTAATCGTCAATATCAACACCAAAGAGGAATACGAAAAGCGACTCAAAGGTCTCTAACTACAGTAAAACAACGTACATTGATAGAAAAGCCAGGTTGGAGGTTCGTTAACATGCTCAAGAAGATACACGTGGAACAGGCTGTCGGTATGACACTGGGCCACGATATGACGCGTGTCATCCCCGGAAAATGCAAGGAAGTGGCCTTCCGACGCGGGCACGTCATTCGCAAGGAGGATGTCCCGGAGTTCTTAAAAATCGGCAAGGAGCATATCTACATCATAGAAGGGCATGATGGAGATATACATGAGGAAGATGCTGCCCTCCGACTAGCCGCAGCTTTCGCCGGGCAAGAGTTCACCCTTTCTGGCATAAAAGAGGGGCGCATTAACCTCGCATCAAAAATTAGCGGCGTATTCAAGGTAAACGCTCCTCTCCTGACAGAGATAAACTCGATTGATGGTGTGGTCCTGGCCACCAGACATAACGGCACAGTTTGTCAGCCAGGTATGGTGCTTGCTGGGACCAAAATAATCCCCCTCTATATTCCGGATGTCGAGTTGAGGAAGGTGGAAGACCTCTGCCGTAAAAAGGGCAAGGTCATAAGAGTATCACCTTTTATCCTCAAGAAAGTGGGGGTGGTGGTCACTGGAAGCGAAGTATATAAGGGTTTGATACAGGACAAATTCACTGATACCATCAAGAATAAAGTAGAAGCTCTCGGCGCGCATATTATCCACAGTGTCATCGTGCCGGATAACGAAAAGATGATTGGCGAGGCCGTACTCGATATGAAGGCGCGTGGTTGCGAGATGATATTTGCTTGCGGAGGTTTTTCGGTTGACCCCGACGACGTGACCGTCGAAGGGGTGGAACAGAGTGGGGCTAAAATAATCGCCTACGGGGCACCAGTGATGCCGGGTAGCATGTGCCTGGTGGGGGACCTGGAAGGGATCCCTGTTCTGGGGGCACCTGCCTGTGCCATCTGGAACAAGGCTACATTGGTAGAGGTGCTGTTGCCGCGCATGTTGGCGGGTGAGAAGATCACGCGGGTGGAAGTCGCGGCATTAGCCCATGGGGGGCTATGCCTTAGCTGTGAGCTCTGCGATTATCCGGTATGCCCATTCTGCAAGTAGTATCACAGGAGTTTTGTTTAATGCCAATCTACGAATATGAATGTAATAAATGCGCATTTCGGTTCGAAGTTCAACGCGGGTTTCACGAAACCGGCGGCGATTGTTGCCCCCGGTGCGGAAGCGAGGGACGGCAGCTTTTCTCACCCACGCCCATAATCTTTAAGGGTTCAGGTTTCTATGTCACAGACCATCGCAAGAAGGATGATAATGCCACAGACCGGGAACAACCGGTAAAACCAGAGGCAGAGAAACCGGCAAAGAAAGACGATGCTGTGGAGACAAAAGTCAAACCTGCCCCAGAGAAATCATTACCAAAACCAGAGCCTAGCAATCCCCCGCCAAAACCTGCACCAGATAAATGAAGAAGACCGGCTCTAATATCTTCGGATTGTAGGGCACTGTATTTTCTTAGTTCCATGGGAAGAAGTTTACGAGTTAGCTTCGGCTATCCCCAAATAGAGGTTACGTAGAAAAGTAATCATCACTGATATCATCGGTTTATTCTTGACAGCATCATCCCTCTTACCTATTATGGTTTAGGCAACAGATTGCCTTTTTTTGTTTTAATACTATGTCATCAGAAATTGTAATAGTGGATTATGGGGCTGGGAACTTGCGCAGCGTTATCAACGCTTTGCGCACTCTGGGGCATGAGCCGGAGGTTGGCTCCAATCCGAAACAGATAGCCGCGGCACCAGTGGTTATCCTGCCAGGTGTAGGGGCTGGTGGTGCAGCCATGGGTGAGTTAGACAGGCTTAATTTGGCTGACACTATACGCCAGCGCGTGATCCAGAAACTGCCTTTACTGGGCGTCTGTCTGGGCCTGCAACTCCTGATGAGCGCTACCGAGGAAGGCGGGCTGGTACCGTGCCTGGGCATAGTACCTGGGCTGGTAAAAAGGCTGCCTGAAAATGGCAAAATACCTCACATGGGCTGGAACCAGGTCAAACAAGTGAAAGCGCACCCGATTTTCCAGGGAATTCCTGACAATTCTAACTTCTATTTTGTACATAGTTACTATGCTGAGACTGAAGAAGCATCTGTAGTTATCGGACAGACGGATTACGGAGTGAGTTTTTGCAGCATGCTAGCAATGGGCAACTTGATTGCTACCCAGTTTCACCCTGAAAAAAGCGGGGAGATGGGGCTTCGGTTCTACGATAATTTTATCAAACTCGCACTGGAGGGTTCCTTGTGCTGACGCGGCGGATAATCCCCTGTCTGGACGTAAAAGAGGGGCGCGTAGTCAAGGGTACCAGCTTCGTCAAGCTTAAGGACGCCGGCGACCCGGTGGAACTGGCTGACTATTACTACAAGGCGGGAGCCGATGAACTTGTTTTTCTCGACATAACCGCGACACCTGAAGGGCGCCAGACCATGGCCTCGGTGGTTGAACGCATCTCCGAAAAGGTATTCATGCCGCTAACCGTGGGTGGCGGATTGCGCACCATTGGTGACATCCACAAAATGTTGCGGGCAGGGGCGGACAAGGTCTCTCTCAATACCTCGGCAGTAATGAATCCTGCGCTTATCTCAGAAGGTGCCGAACGTTTTGGCAGCCAGTGCATGGTAGTGGCTATTGACGCCAAGAAGCACGAGGGCGCCGTGCCGTGGTGGCAGGTCTACGTCTCCAGCGGCCAACAACCCGTGGAACTGGATGCTGTTGACTGGGCTAGGCGGGCGGTGGCGCTGGGGGCGGGGGAAATACTGCTTACCAGTATGGACGCCGACGGGCACCGCACCGGCTACGACATAGAACTTACCAGGGCTATCTCGGAAGCGGTGAATGTTCCGGTGATCGCCTCTGGAGGCGCGGGCAGTCTGGAAGACCTTTACCTGGCGTTATTTGAGGGCAAAGCCGATGCCGTACTGGCTGCCAGCATCTTCCATTATGGCGTGCATACTGTGGCCGAAGCCAAAGAATACCTGGCAAAAAAGGGCGTACCGGTACGCTTTTAAGACCGGTCGGGAAAAACACTTGAACCGCTTGTTTATAGTGGCGCAGGCTGAACTGGCCAGAAGGCTGTCCCGCGAGGTTGAAGTGGATGGCTTCAGTTGCTATGTCGCTCAGACAGGCGAGGATGTCAGCCATATCGGGGCGGAAGTGGTGCTGGTGCAGGTTGATGAAAACCAGCCTT